>NZ_JBQHTS010000003.1:0-162896 GCF_052065595.1 Collinsella sp. HCP28S3_E12 | reverse complement strand
AACGCACCGAACAGACTGAAGCCCACCGGCCGAATGGCCTGGCGTCAGCATGCCGCGATTCGGTCGCACGGAGAGCATTTCCCAGTTGACAAAACTATAGGAACACCCCCCAGCAACGGCACCCATCCATTCAGATTCTCAGCCCCAGCTCGTAGCCAAGCCGCCGTCCACCCCAGATCCCCTGAGCACCACGTGGCGGCAGGGACCCTACAGGGTAAAGCCCTGAAAACATTCCGCAGGACGCATGAAACCCCCGCCGCACGAAGTGCGCAGCGGGGGTTTCATGCATGTCCGAGGACGTTTTCAGAGCTTTACCCTGTAGGGTCCCGAGGGGATACGTTCGCTACTCAGCCATCTGAGCCTGGACGGCGGTGATGGCCACGACACCCACGATGTCGTCGGCAGAGCAGCCGCGCGAAAGGTCGTTAACCGGCTTGGCGATGCCCTGCAGGATGGGGCCGTAGGCGTCGGCGCCGGCGAAGCGCTGGACCAGCTTGTAGCCGATGTTGCCGGCCTCGAGGTCGGGAAACACGAGCACGTTGGCCTTGCCGGCAACGGAGGAGCCGGGAGCCTTGAGCTGGGCCACGTTGGGGACGATGGCGGCGTCGAGCTGCAGGTCGCCATCGATGGCGAGCTCGGGGGCCTTCTCCTTGCAGAACTTCACGGCCTCCTGGACCTTCTTGGCGACCTCGCCGCCGGCGGAACCCATGGTGGAGTAGGAGAGCATGGCCACGTGCGGCTCAACGTTGCCCATGAAGGTGGACCAGGAATGAGCGGAGGCGATGGCGATCTCGGAGAGCTCATCGGAGGATGGGTTGATGTTGAGGCCGCAGTCGGCGAAGATCAGCGTGCCGTCGGTGCCGAACTGCGGGGTGTCGGTGCACATCACAAAGAAGGCCGAGACCAGCTTGGTGCCCGGGGCGGTCTTGAGGATCTGCAGCGCGGGGCGCAGAGTGTCGGCGGTGGAGTGGCAGGCGCCGGAGACCAGGCCATCGGCATCGCCCATCTTGACCATCATGGTGCCAAAGTAGGTGGCGTCCATCACCTGGGCGCGAGCCTGCTCGATGGTGACGCCCTTCTTGGCGCGGAGCTCGGCAAACTTCTGCGCGTACTCCTCGTGCTTCTCGGCATTGCGCGGGTCGATGACGGTAGCGCCGGGAACGTTGATCTCGTCGGGGTTGCCCAAGATGACGATCTTTGCCAAGCCCTCCTCGATGATCTTGGTAGCTGCGATGATGGTGCGCGGATCTTCGCCCTCGGGCAGGACGATCGTCTTAAGGTCGGCCTTGGCGGCAGACTTCATACGGTTTAGGAAATCGCTCATGTTACTCCTTACAAGCGTTTCGCTAAGCTCCAGGCGCCCGGCTGTCCACGAATAAACCCGCTGCTAGCGGGTTTACCTTTCAAATATGTACGCCGGGGTGCTTGAGCTTTCCTTGTGTGGCAAGCTCATTATAGGACGCATTAGCGCTATAATCGCTCTGATAAATATGTCTCGAAGAATGTTCGAGAAAAGCCCAGCTAACGAGCCCGTGGCTTTTGACAAGGAGTATCGATGCAGATTACCTCAGGCCTGCCTGAAGGCTTTAACGCCGGCGCATACGACATGATTGTCGTCGGTGCCGGGTATGCCGGTGCCGTTTGTGCCCGCCGTCTTGCCGAGACCATCGGCTATCGCGTTGCCGTTTTGGAGCGCCGTGGCCACATTGCGGGCAATGCTTACGACTGCTTTGATGAGGCCGGGATCCTGGTCCACGAGTATGGTCCGCACATTTACCATACCTTTAACGAGCGCGTCCACAATTTTCTGTCGCGCTTTACCAAGTGGACGGACTACCAGCACAAGGTGCTCGCCAACATCAACGGCACCCTTATGCCCGTGCCCTTTAACCACGCGAGCCTCAAGCTCGCCTTTGGCGATGAGCGCGGCGAGGAGCTGTATCAGAAGCTCGTGGAGACCTTTGGCAAAGACGTCAAGGTGCCCATCATGGAGCTGCGCAAGAAGAACGACCCGGATCTTGCCGAGGTCGCCGATTACGTCTACGAGAACGTCTTTTTGCATTACACCATGAAGCAGTGGGGCCAGACGCCCGACCAGATCGATCCCTCGATCACCGGCCGCGTTCCCGTCTTTGTGGGCGACGATGACCGCTATTTCCCGCAGGCCCCCTTCCAGGGCATGCCGCAGGACGGCTATACCGCGTTGTTCGAGCATATGCTCGACCACGATCTGATTGATGTGTTCTGCGACGTGGACGCCCGCGACCTCTTTGAGATTGACGAGACCACCGTCAAGATCGACGGCAAGGTCTATGGCGGCGAGATCGTCTACACCGGTCCGCTCGACGAGCTGTTCAACCTCGACTTGGGCGCTCTGCCGTACCGTACGCTCGACATGAAGTTCGAGACGCTCGATATGGACCAGTTCCAGCCCGTGGGCACCGTCAACTACACCACGAGCGAGGATTACACGCGCATCACCGAGTTCAAGAACATGACTGGTCAGGTCCTGCCCGGCAAGACCACCATCATGAAGGAGTATTCCAAGGCCTATACGCCCGGCTCGGGCGAGACGCCCTATTACGCCATTCTGGAGCCCGAGAACCGCGAGCTCTATGAGCGCTATCTTGAGCGCGTCCAGAACCTGACGAACTTCCACCCGGTGGGTCGCCTGGCCGAGTATCGTTACTACGATATGGATGCCGTGACCAACTCTGCCCTCGATCTTTCGGATGAGATTATCGCCTGCCATGCATAAAGTCATATCATTCGGTATTCCCTCGTATAACGCCGCCAAGGACATGGACCATTGCATCACCTCCATTCTGGAGGGGAGCAATTACGCCACCGATATCGAGATCATCATCGTCGATGACGGTTCCAAGGACGAGACGGCAGCTAAGGCCGATGAGTGGGAGGCGCGTTACCCCGGTATCATCCGCGCGGTGCATCAGGAGAACGGCGGTCACGGCATGGCCGTCCTCTCGGGCCTGCGCGAGGCGCAGGGCACCTACTACAAGGTCGTCGACTCGGATGACTGGCTCGACGGTGCGGCGCTTTCGACCATGCTTTCGATTCTGCGTGGCTTTGAGGAGCGCGACCAGCGCGTCGATCTGTTTATCTCGAACTATGTGTACGAGAAGGTTTACGAGGGTACGCATACCGCCATTGGTTACAAGTTTGCCCTGCCGCGCAAAAAGATCTTTACCTGGGACCAGATTGGCCATTTCCGTCCGGACCAGAATTTGCTCATGCACAGCCTGTGTTATCGCACGGATGTGCTGCGCGCGTCCAATCTGCCTATGCCGCCGCACACGTTCTATGTCGACAATATCTACGCCTATGTGCCGCTGCCGCGCTGCAAGACCATGTACTACGCCGACATCGACCTCTATCGTTACTTTATCGGTCGCGAGGGCCAGAGCGTCAACGAGGCCACGATGGTCAAACGTCTGGACCAGCAGTTTCGCGTGACGCGCATTATGATGGAGTCGTTCCATCTGTACAGCGATGTCGAGTCGTCGCGTCTGCGCGCGTACATGATGGGCTATTTCACCATGATGATGGCAATTTGTTCGGTGCTTACCAAGCTTTCCGATGAGGATTGCGCTGACGAGCGCCTGACGACATTGTGGAGTGATTTGAAGGCCTACGACGAGCGTATGTATCGTCGTGCACGCTACGGTGTGGTCGGCTTCTTTACCAACCTGCACGGGCGGGCTGGAGACAAAACCACACTCGGCCTATACCGTCTTGCCTCAAAGATCTTCAAATTCAACTAGCTGTTGAGTAATCGCTGCTGATAGGTTGACTGGGCCCCTTGGCCTTTAGTTTGCTACTGCGAACAGTCCTGCTCGCACGGAAAGCACATTAAGTGCTTTCCGGCTCGTGCGGAACTTGTATCAAACTAAAGGCCAAGGGGCCTTTGCTATAAGAATCGATTGTCAGGCTGCCTGAATTTGAAGATCTTGGACGCGCGGTACACAGGGGCCTGGGCTGAAAAGTTTTTAGTTGGTAGTCGGTCGGAGACGGGCGGGCGTTACGTTTGTCGCGAGTTCCGCATGCAAAGAAGGCCACTTAATGTGGCCTTCGTCTTGCATAGGACTGTAGAGCAGCAAACGTAACGCCCGCCCGCCTCCGACCGACGGTCGAGTGGATTACTTCGCGACGCCGGGGATGCCGTGGGATGTTTTGGCGGTTTTGGCTCCGTTTACGATGGCGGTTTCCAGGGCCCTTACGGCGAGCATGCCCAGCAGGTCTAGGGGAACGGCGGCGCTTGCCTGGCTGCCCAGCTTGCCGCTGGCAAGGGTGTAGATGGTGTCACCGTCGTTGGTGGTGTGTGTGGGGCGGATGGCGTGTGCATAGGCGTCTGCGGCCATCTGGGAAACCTTGGTGGCCTGGGCCTTAGTGAGCTCCACGTTGGTGACGATGCAGCTGATGGTGGTGTTGGTGCGGTCGAGTGGCATTTTCATAGAGCCGGCGGCGGCAAGGGCGGCGAGCTCCATGTCGACGATCTGGTCGCTATCGGCTGCGGCGCGCATGCCGGCCACCCACTCGCCGGTGGTCGGGTCGACCACGTTGCCACAGGCGTTGACCGAGACCACGGCGCCCACCTTGACGGTGCCGAGTGCCACGGCAGCAGCTCCAAGGCCAGCCTTCATGCAGGTGGCGGGCCCCATGAGCTTGCCTACGGTGGCGCCGGTGCCGGCACCTACATTGCCCTGCTCGAGTGTGGTGGGGGTATGGTCGAGCGCCTCGCGCACAGCGGCGATACCGGCCTCAATGTCGGGACGCACGGTGGGATCGCCAAAGGCGAGGTCGAAGATGCAGCTGGAGCACACGATGGGCACCTGCGTGGGGCCGACGGGCAGGCCGATGCCGCGGCTCTCGAGTTCGCGGGCCACGCCGCTTGCCGCTTCGAGACCAAAGGCCGAACCACCCGAAAGGCAGACGGCATGGACCTTATCGACGGTGTTCTCGGGACGCAGCAGATCGGTCTCGCGCGAAGCGGGAGCGCCACCACGTACGTCAACGCCGCCGGTGGCACCCTCGGGCGCCACGATTACGGTGCAGCCGGTACCGGCCTCATCGTCTGTATAGTTGCCAAAGCAAAAGCCATCGACATCGCAAACGTCAATGGCTTCGAGCAGTGTGTCCATGTTTTCTCCTATCGGTTTTCCGCCGGGCCTTATGCTCGGTCGGGATCCGTACGGTACGGCAAAATTGTAGGCGCCGGGGGATACCCAGCGCCAGATGCAATTACGAGAGTTTTTGAATCGCGCGTGCGACGCGAGCGATGGGTAAGCCCACCACGTTGTAGAAGTCGCCCGAAATGTCATGCACGAGCATGCGGCCGCCTGTGCCCTGGATACCGTAGGCTCCGGCCTTGTCCATGGGTTCGCCGGAGGCAACATAGTACCCGATCTGCTCCTCGGTAAGCTCATAGAACGTCACGTCGGTCACATCGACAAACGACAGACTTTCGGCGGCATGCGGAGCTGCAGCGTCGCCGGCTTTAACGATGCAGACGCCGGTTGCCACCTGGTGCGTGCGGCCCGAAAGCTCGCGGAGCATGGTGCGTGCCTCGTCTTCGTCTGCCGGCTTGCCCAAAATTTGCCCGTCAAAGGTGACAATGGTATCGGCTGCGACAGTCAGTTCGTTGGGTTCGGCGTGCTCGGAGGCAACGGCAGCGGCTTTGGCGCGTGCCAAGCGTTCGACAAGCGTAAGCGGAGCTTCGCCATCAAAAGGTGTTTCGTCGATATCTGCGGGAATTACGCGAACGTCATAGCCCGCCTCGCGCATCAGCTCTATGCGGCGCGGCGATTGCGAAGCCAAAATCATAGCTGGATGCCCTCGGCAACCTTCTCGACGGCCTTGTCGCCGGCGAGCGTGCGCAGCAGCTCCAAGGCAAAGGGAAGTGACTGTGCCATGCCGCTGGCAGTGATGATGTTGCCGTCTTGCGTGACCTTCTCGCCGGTATAAGCACCCTCGGGGAAGCTCTTCTCAAAGCCGGGGAAGCACGTGGCTCGGCGTCCCTCGAGCAGACCAAGCTCGCCCAGGATAAACGGGGCGGCGCAGATGGCGGCAACGTGCTTGGTTGCGGCGAACTCGCAGACTACATCGCAGACACGCTGGTCGGCGCGCAAGTTGGTGGCTCCGGGCAGGCCGCCGGGCAGCACGATGCAGTCGTACTCCTCAAAGTTGATCTCATCAAAGAGCGCATCGCAGGTCACGGGAATCTGCAGCGAGCTCACGACCTCGCGTGTGGGCATGATCGAGACGAGCGTGGCGCGCACGCCGCCGCGACGCATGACATCGACCATGGTCAGGCATTCAATAGTTTCAAAGCCATCGGCGGCGAGAACGGCAACGCTGGGCATAAGGGTTCCTTTCGTAAGGCGGCATACAATTAGCCGTCTTATACCCCGAAGACCTCCGCTTGCCACGCTCGATTTCCCAATGTTTAAAAAGGGACGGGGTTTTAGCTACCCTCACCCATCCTCAACAATCTCAATCTGTAACATCTAGGCCCACTTTTGACCCCTAACTGTTACAGATCAAGACAAACGGAAACCGCCCCGACAAAACGTCTAAATCTGTAACATCTACGGACCAAAACCGGGTCTTACTGTTACAGATCGAGACAGTCCCCAGCGCACCGCCCCGTTCGGGGAACGACCGCCACAGGTACGGCGGGCAGAGACTCACTTTTTTCTCGGTTTTTCTTGACGGAATCTCACCTGTTGTAGTACTTTGTCTCAGTCTAAAAACGCGTGGACTTTTCTGGGCGCTAGCCACCTTTTTGCCACGCAACCGAGCAGTCGGTTGCGTGGCTTTTTTCGTCTTGGCAGCAGGTGCCACATGCACCGCCAGAAGACCGCACGAGCCCACCTTCCGACTGCAGGGAACAGACGCACGAGACGTGCATCTGCAAGACAGCAGACGGAAGGGAGCCTAATGGCAGGAACAAACACAATCAAGCAACAGTCCGCCGGGGCAGGAGCCACGGGCGCGGGACAGACCAAGGCGGCGCTCCAGGTCTTTGCGGGCGGCGCCTGCTACGGCGCGATGGCCACGACCTACAAGCTCGCCTACGCCGCGGGCTTCACCTCGGCGCAGGTGGTGGCGAGCCAGGCGTGGTTCGGCTGCCTCTTCTTCGCCCTCGCCACACTCGCGGGCCACGCACTCGGGCACCGATGGCAGCGCGTGGGCTGGAAGCTCGCCCTTAAGCTCATGGGCCTGGGAGCCCTCACCTGCCTCACCTCAATCCTCTACTGCTACGCCATGAGCGTGCTGCCCGCCCCGGTGGCGCTCACGCTCCTCTTCCAGTTCACGTGGCTGGGGCTCCTGTGGCAGACCGTCATGACGCGCCGACCGCCGAGGGCCCTCCAAGTGGTCTCCGCCCTGGTCATCGTCTTCGGAACGGTGTTCGCCAGCGGCGTTTACATGACCGGCATCGCCGGGTACGACCCCGTGGCCCTGCTCTGCGCGCTGGGGGCGGCCGTGTCCTGCTCCCTCTTTGTCACCCTCTCCGGCAAGGTCGAGGCCCCCTGCTCGTCCGAGCAGCGTGGCGTCATTGTATGCGCGGGCTCCGTGGTCATGTCGCTCACGGTGTGCCCGGACTACGTCGTCTCGGGCGTCCTCGTCCAGGGCATCCTGCCCTTTGCCGTCATCGCCGGCTTCTTTGGCATGCTCTGCCCGGTCCTGCTCTTCGGCATGGGCTCTCCGCACCTGCCCGCGGGCCTCTCCACTGTCATGGCCGCCGCGGAACTCCCCGCCGGCCTGCTCATCGCCATGATCGTCCTCGGCGAGCCGCTCGGCGTCGTCGAGTGGCTGGGCGTCGTCATCATCCTCGCCGGCGTGTGCCTGGCGCAGGTCCCCTCCCTGGTCGGAGGCCGGGAGACACGTCGCGCCGCCGCAGGACAAGCCGTCAGCTAGTCATCCCTTCACAGGCGGCCCGCGCGCATCAGGGAAAGGGCCACGGGCCCGGCGCGTGAGGTCGCAAGGACGTTATTAAAGCGTCCCCCGCAGAGGTGGGGACGCCAGAGAGAAGGAGGCACCATGCCATTTCCAAAAGGGTTCCTTTGGGGAGGAGCCACCGCCGCCAACCAATGCGAGGGAGGTTATGACGAGGGCGGCCGCGGCCTTGCCAATGTCGACGTCATCCCACACGGGCCGGAGCGCAACGACGTGAGTCGCGGCCTGAGGCGCATGCTCGACTTCGAGCCCGGGTACTACTACCCGGCCCAGACGGGCATCGACTTCTACCATCGCTACCGCGAGGACATAGCCCTCTTCGCGGAGATGGGCTTCAAGGTCTTTCGCCTCTCCATCGCCTGGAGCCGCATCTTTCCCAACGGCGACGAGGAGGAGCCCAACGAGGCCGGGCTCGCCTTCTACGAGGACGTGTTCCGCTGCTGCCGCGAGCACGGGATCGAGCCCCTCGTGACCATCACGCACTTCGACTGCCCCATCCACCTCGTCAAGAAGTACGGCGCCTGGCGAAACCGCACCCTTATTGAGCTCTACAAGCGGCTCGTGACGGTGCTCTTCAACCGCTACCGCGGCCTCGTGCGCTGGTGGATCACGTTCAACGAGATGAACATGATCTTGCACCGTCCCTTCATGGGTGCCGGCATCGTCCTCGAGCCCGGGGAGAATGCCCGCGAGGCCGAGTACCGCGCCGCGCACAACGAGCTCGTGGCCAGCGCCTGGGCCACCAAGATCGCCCACGAGGTCGACCCGGAGAACAAGGTGGGCTGCATGCTCGCCGCGGGAAGCTACTACCCCTACTCCTGCCGCCCCGAGGACGTCCGCGCGGCGCAGGTCAAGAACCAGGAGGACCTCTTCTTCGTGGACGTGCAGGCGCGCGGGCACTACCCCGGCTACGCGCTCAAGATGCTCGAGCGCGAGGGCATCGACGTGGGCATGACCGCCGAGGACGAGCGCATCCTTGCGGAGAACACCGTCGACTTCATCTCGTTTAGCTACTACTCCTCGCGCTGCACCGCGGGCGACCCCGATTCCGTGGGCGGCGTCGCCGAGGGCAACGCCTTCGCCGGCGTGGAGAACCCCTACGTGCGCACGAGCGACTGGGGCTGGGTCATCGACCCGCTGGGATTCCGCATCACGATCAACGACCTCTGGGACCGCTACCAAAAGCCGCTCTTTGTGGTGGAGAACGGCCTCGGCGCCTATGACGAGGTGCTTCCCGACGGCACGATCGAGGACGACTACCGTATCGCCTACCTGCGCGAGCACATCGAGGCCATGCGCGACGCCATCGAGCAGGACGGCGTCGAGATGCTCGGCTACACCACCTGGGGGCCAATCGACCTCGTGAGCGCGGGCTCCGGCGAGATGGAGAAGCGCTACGGCTTCATCTACGTGGACCGCGACAACCTGGGCAACGGCACGCTCGAGCGCAGGCGTAAGAAGAGCTTCTACTGGTACCAACAGGCCATCGCCACCAACGGAGGCGACCTGGGCTAGCCGCCCGGGCAATATCACTAAGGAGAAAATAATGGCTGAAAAATACGACGATCTGGCCAGATCCATACTCGAGAACGTAGGCGGCGCCGAGAACGTCGCCAGCGTCGCGCACTGCATCACGCGCGTGCGCTTCAAGCTCAAGGACGAGTCCCGCGCCAACACGGCCAAGATCGAGGCCCTCAAGGGCGTCATCCAGGTCATCCAGGCCAACGGCCAGTACCAGGTGGTCGTGGGTAACATCGTCGAGGACGTCTACGACGCGGTCCTGGAGGCCGGTAACTTCTCGGGCGGCGCAAGCGCCGATGACGAGCCCCAGGGCGATAAGACCGTTGCCTCCGTCATCATCGACCTCATCTCTGGCATCTTCCAGCCCATCCTGGGACCGCTTGCCGCCGCAGGCATCATGAAGGGACTGCTTGCCCTCATCACCTACTTCGTCCCAGCCTTTGCAAACGACGGCCTCTACACGCTGCTCTACACCGTGGCTGACGGCTTCTTCTACTTCCTTCCCGTCGCCCTGGCGTTCAGTGCCGCGCGCAAGTTCCGCATGAACGAGTTCACCGGCGTGGCAATCGGCGTGGCGCTCCTCTACCCGACGATGGTCGCCCTGACCTCGGGCGAGGCGCTCGGCAGCATCGACCTCGGCGTGGCCGGCACGTTCTCGTGGTACGCCACCGCCCTCGGGGTCCCCATCATCATGCCCGTGTCCGGCTACGTGAGCTCGGTGATTCCCGTCCTTCTCATGGTGTGGTTCGGCTCTATCATTGAGCGCTGGCTCAAGAGCTGGATGCCGGCTGCGCTCAAGATGTTCCTCGTCCCGCTCGCCACGATGACGGTCTCCATCGTCTTGGGCTACCTCGTCATCGGCCCGGTGGCCACCCTCATCACCAACCTGCTGAGCGCGGCGTTCTCGTTTATCTTCCAGCTTCCCGTGGTTGGTTCCGTCTTGGGCAGCGCCCTGGTCGGCGGACTGTGGATGTGCCTCGTCATCTTTGGCTTCCACTGGAGCCTCATCCCCATCTCCATCATGAACCTGAACACCCTCGGCCACGACAGCGTGCTCGCCGCCACCATCGGCCACGGGTTCGCGCTCGGAGCGGTCATCTTTGCCATGTATCTCAGAAACAAGGACGAGCGCTTCCGCGGCATCGCCCTTCCCGCGATGATCTCCGCCTTCTTCTTCGGCGTCACCGAGCCGGGCATCTACGGCATCGCCCTCCCCAACAAGCGCGCGTTCGTCGTGGCATGCCTGAGCTCCGCCGTGGGCGGCGCCATCGTGGGAATGACGGGCGCCCTCATGTACATCTCGGGTGGCCTCGGTGTCTTCAACCTGCTCAACTTCATCGACGGGACCCCTGGTGGCGCCGGAATCTCCCACATGATCTTCGCGATCATCGCCTCGCTCGTCTCTGCCGTCCTGGCCTTCGTCATCGAGTTCATCACCTACCGGCCCAACGACGACGAGGAAGGCGCCTGCTAGCTTGGGCCCTTCTCGACCAGCTCTATGTAGTTGAGGGCAGTTGAGGTGGGTGAGGGCCGAGGGCGGTCGAGGCGGCCGCCCTCGGCCCGGGACAACCTGCCAGAAGGCGTTTAGCTTTCTCGGGCGGCAGTTCAATGTCCAAGAAATGGGGGCGGTTTAATTTCGGGACGGGGATTAAATAATCATTCGGAACAAATTTATTTTTATCCCCGTCCCAGAAAAATCATCGGGTGTGGTCTTGGGCAAACAGTCTAGTTGCGCTTGAGATGGGCGACGGTTTCGCAGTGGAAGGTTTGCGGGAACAGGTCGACCGGCGTGATCTTGACGGGGGAGAAGGTGCCTTCCTCGACAAAGCGCTTAAGATCGCGTGCCAAAGTCGCCGGATCACAGCTCACGTAGGCCACGTCGCGGGCGCTCGTGCTGGCGATGAGGTCGATTGCCTCGGGTGCCAGACCTGCACGCGGCGGGTCGACCACCAGGACATCGGCATCCTGGTCGGGGAACTCGCGCACGGCATCGCCGCCGATGACATCGACGTTATCGAGCTTGTTGATCTCGAGGTTGCGGCGCAGGTCGCGCACGGCCGGGCCGTAGGCCTCGACGGCGGCAACAAAATCACAGCGGCGGGCGAGCGGCAGGGTAAAGGTGCCGGCGCCGCAGTACAGGTCCATGGCAAGCTCGTCTTCTTGCGGGTCGAGCGCCTCCATGACAAGCTCGATCAAAATCTCGGCGCCCTTGGTGTTGACCTGGAAAAACGATGGGGCCGAAAGGCGCATCTGGCCGTCGGCGATGTTCTCGGTCCAGGAGCCCTCGCCGGCGAGCATCTCCACCTTGGAGACGCGGCGGGCCTTCTTCTCGCCCTTGCTCATGACGCGCACTACGCTCGTGGGGCGAGCGGCGTCTGCCAACACGCGCGAGACCTGCGAGCGCGGGAAGGAGCCCGTGGGCGTCCAAAGTGCGACCTCGAGCGCCTTGGTGCGACGCGAAGCGCGAATGCCCACGCGCTCCAGACCCAGATCGTGACTGCCGCTCAGATAGTTGAGCGCGCCGACGACCGATTTGAGCGCCTTGGGAAAACGCTTATCGAACAGCGGGCACGAATCTACGGTGACGATCTTGCTGGGATCGACGCCGTGCATGCCAAGGCGAACGCGGCCGTTAACGAGGGTGGGCTCCAGCTCAATCTTGTTGCGGTAGCCCCAGTCGTCCTTGGTGTGGCGGATGGGCTGGACAAGATCGTTGACCTGCTCGGGGGCGAACTTGCCAATGCGCTCGAGCGTGGAGCGCAGGTTTTGCTCTTTGGCGGCAAGCTGCGCGGTGCGCGAGAGATTGCCCCACGAACAACCGCCGCAGACGCCCACGAAGGGGCAGGGGGGCTGAATGCGATCGGGGCCCGGCTCCAGAATCTCGGTCGTGCGGGCGCGCATAAACGACTTGCCGTCCTGCACGATCTCGGCCTCGACGGTGTCGCCTGCCACGGCGCCCTGCACAAAGACGGCCTTGCCGTTGTCGGCGTGCGCCAGTCCGTCGGCGCCGTAGGTCATCGATTCTATGGTGAGCTTCATGTTCCTGCCTGTCATTCGCGGTATTGTTCGCAACCATGGTAGCAGGGAAAAGCGCCTCGTATCTGGGGTATTCCTCAAATACGGGGCGCTTCTACAAACGTCTATTTCGTCTTGCCGGTAATGAGCGTCTTAAGGCCTAGGCCGATCAGGCCCAGTCCCATGCGCACGCGACCGGGGCGATGGCGCTCGATGGTCTTGGTCTTGCCAGCGGGCTTCTCGCGGCGGGCGCCCTTCTCGGACGCGGGGTTGGCCGTCTGCGGTTGGGGCCGAGGAGCAGGCTCGGACTCAGGCTCTATGACGGTTGCCTGAACCTTCTGGACCTCGGGTGCGGCCGGCTGCGGTTCGAGCTCAGGCTTGGATGCGAGCGTAGGTTCTGCCTTGGCGACGGCCTCGGCGTTGCGATAGGCACGCTCCAGCAGAGCTTCCTGCGAGTTGAAGGGCTTCTCGCCTGCTTTGCGCTCCACGGGAATCCAGGTGCCGTCACTCGTCAGACTGCGTGCCTTCACGTTGTCGCGCAGCTGCATGCCCATGTACTCGTGCACCTGGGCGCGGCAGGTGGGGTCGAGCACGGGGAAGGCGATCTCCACGCGGTGCTCGGTGTTGCGCGTCATCATGTCTGCCGAGCTCAGGTAGATCATATCCGAGTCCACGCCAAAGGCATAGACGCGCGCATGCTCCAAAAAGCGTCCGACGATGGAGCGCACGTGCACGTTCTCGGTCTTGCCCGGAACACCGGGCTTGAGGCACGAGATACCGCGGATGATCATGTCCACGCGCACACCGGCACACGATGCCTCGGCGATCTTGTCGATGACCTCGCGGTCGGTAAGCGAGTTGAGCTTAAAGAACACGCGGGCGGGCTCGCCGACAAGGGCACGCTGAATCTCGCGGTCCAGGCCGCGCATGATGAGCGGCTTGAGGCCCACGGGCGCCACGCCCAGGAAGCGGTAGTCGCCGCGCAGGTTGCCCAGCGACAGGTTGCGGAAGAACAGGTTAGCGTCCTCGCCGATGCCGGGATGCGCGGTCATGAGCATAAAGTCGCTGTAGAGCTTGGCCGTCTTCTCGTTAAAGTTGCCGGTACCCAAAAGCGTCAGACGGGTAAGCGCCATGCCCTCGCGATAGGTGAGCTGGCAGATCTTGGAATGGCATTTAAAGCCCTCGGAGCCGTAGATAACGGTGCAGCCGGCCTCTTCCAGCCGCTCGGCCCATTCGATGTTGTTTTGCTCGTCAAAGCGGGCGCGGAGCTCCATGAGCACTGTAACCTCTTTGCCGTTTTCGGCAGCATCGATGAGCGACTCGCACAGGCGGCTTTGTTTGGCCACGCGGTAGAGCGTGATGCGAAGCGAGATGCACTCGGGGTCGTAGGCTGCTTCGTGCACCAGGTCCAAGAACGGATTCATGGTCTCGTAAGGGTAAAAGAGCAGCTTGTCGTGCTGCAGCACCTGATCGCGGATGGAGCGGGCCATATCGATGGTGGGGTTGGGCTGTGGCCTAAACGGCGTAAAGAGCAACTCGTTGCGTAGATGCTCGGGTATTTTGCCCTCAATGCCAAAGACATAGCCCAGGTTGAGCGGGATATCGCAGGTAAAAACCGAGCGGCGCGAAAGCTCGAGCGCTTTGCGGATGGTCTTGAGCGTTGGCTTTTCGAGCGAGCCCGATACGGCGAGCACCACCGGCTGCAGGCGCAGGCGCTTCTTGAGGATGCGCTTCATGTGCTG
Source organism: Collinsella sp. HCP28S3_E12 (assembly GCF_052065595.1). Taxonomy (NCBI): domain Bacteria; kingdom Bacillati; phylum Actinomycetota; class Coriobacteriia; order Coriobacteriales; family Coriobacteriaceae; genus Collinsella; species Collinsella sp. HCP28S3_E12. Next base: position 148,641 of record NZ_JBQHTS010000003.1, on the reverse strand, counting down.
GCGGTAATCCTCTTCCTCCTCGACGCCCTCGCCGTCCGGATCGATGTCGGCGTTGCGGGTGACGCGGATGAGCGCGCGGTCGAGCGGCTTATAGGAGCCGAAGCAGCTGTCCAGGCAGGCGAGGATGACGTCCTCGAGCAGAATGTAGGAGTAGGTGCCGGTGGGCGAGGGGATTTCGACCACGCGGTTCATCGAGGCGGGAATCTCGATAAGGCCCAGCAGGCTCTCCTCGTCGGTGATGCCGTCCAGGCCACAAGCCAGATAGAGCGCGCCGTTGCGCAGGTTGGGGAAGGGATGGCGCGGGTCGATGACCAGCGGCGAGATGACCGGTGATACGTAGGCCTGGAAGTAGCGGGTTACAAAGGTATGTTCCTCGGGCGTAAGCGAATCGATGCGGGCGCGGTGAACGCCCAGAGTGTCGAGCTTGTCCTCGATGCTCTTAAAGATCGACTCCCAGCGGGTAAGGAGCCCGGGCAGCTCTGCCATGACAGCATCGACCTGTTCGGAGGCAGTCATATTGCTCTTGTTGTCGACGGGCTGTTTTTTGAGCTCTGCCAGATCGGACAAGCCGCCCACGCGCACCATGAGAAACTCGTCGAGGTTTGACTCGAAGATCGAGACGAACTTAAGGCGCTCGAACAGTGGCACAGACTCATCGAAGGCTTCGTCGAGTACGCGGTTATCAAAGCGCAGCCAGCTAAGCTCTCGATTTTGCGTATACGAGAAATCGCGCGGTTTCTTGCGCAGCTTGGCGGCGTTCTGCTTCTTTTCGATTTTGCTCGGCATATGCATCTGTCCGTTCAGTCCCCAAAGGGACGGTAGCCTAACACTGTTTGCTATTGTCTCAATTTAGTCGACCTATGGCGCGGACGTATCGCGCGAACGGTATCTTTACCTACTTATTACGCTGACGATCCGAAGCACTAACGTCCGGTGCTTTGAACAAGCGATCTACATCCTCACTCAACTGGTGAGAATGTATGAATAAGAATGATAGCAAGCTGAATATAATCGAATTTAGGTCGAATCGAGGACAAGCGTCATTTATATGCAGAAAACCGTTTTCGCTATGCAATTTTGAATCATGGATAACTTTGAGTGTTCAATCTTGATTTCCTAGAAAAATAACGTTTACCTAGGAAAATCTGCTTTACGAAACTGAAGTGCATCATGGGAAATCATATGCGATATACCGTTCATCGAACTTTGTTGACCGTTCGGGGGCGAGGTGGAATTGCGGTTGAAATTTGGATATAACTAGAGCTGTCAGCAAGCAGCGCTCCATACGGAGGGGCGCTGATACATTTGGCCAGTAAGGCCCGAAAGAAAGGTAGGAGGCCATGACGAAAGGTCTGCACGTGCCTTCCGAGATCGGCAAGCTCAGGAAGGTCTGCCTGCACCGTCCCGGCGACGAGCTCCTCAACCTGCCGCCCGACGAGCTCGAGCGGCTCCTGTTCGACGACGTCCCGTTCCTGGAGGTCGCGCAGCAGGAGCACGACACCTTCGCCCAGATCCTGAGGGACCAGGGCGTCGAGGTGCTCTACCTCGAGAACCTCGTCGCCGAGGTGTTCGACCAGGTCCCCGGCGCCCGCGACGAGTTCACCGACCAGTACATCGCCGAGGCCGGCATCCGCGGGAAGCACATGCCGCAGATCGTCCGCGAGAAGCTGGACTCCATCGAGGACAACCTCGAGTTCGTCAAGAAGACCATGGCCGGCATGACCAAGGCCGAGATCGAGATGCCCCTCACGGCCTCCACGACCCTCGACTCCCTGGTCAACTCCGAGTCCGAGTCCGACCTGATCATCGACCCGATGCCCAACCTCTACTTCACCCGCGACCCGTTCGCGGTCGTCGGCGAGGGCGTCAACCTCAACCGCATGTACTCGGTCACCCGCAACCGCGAGACCCTGTACGGCAAGTACGTCTTCAAGTACCACCCCGACTACAAGGACGTCTCCCTGTACTTCCGCCGCGACTGCCAGTTCCACACCGAGGGCGGCGACGTGCTGAACATCAACGAGAAGACCCTCGCCGTCGGCATCTCCCAGCGCACCCAGGCCGCCGCTATCGACGTCATGGCCCAGAACATCTTCTGGAACTCCGACTCCAAGGTCGAGCGCATCCTGGCCTTCGACATCCCGGTCTCGCGCGCCTTCATGCACCTCGACACGGTCTTCACCCAGATCGACGTCGATAAGTTCACGATCCACCCCGCCATCATGGGCACCCTGCGCGTCTACGAGCTGACCGCCGGCAAGAACCCGGGCGACGTGAACATCCGCCTGATCGAGGACACCCTCGAGCACGTCCTGGAGGACGCCACCGGCGTCGACCAGGTCAAGCTGATCCCCTGCGGCGGCGGCGACCCGATCGCGGCCTCCCGCGAGCAGTGGAACGACGGCTCCAACACCCTGTGCGTCGAGCCCGGCAAGATCTGCGTCTACGCCCGCAACACCGTCACCAACGACGTGCTGTACAAGGAGGGCCTGGACCTTCTCGTCGTGCCCTCCGCCGAGCTCTCCCGCGGCCGTGGCGGCCCGCGCTGCATGAGCATGCCCTTCTGGCGCGAGGACCTCTAAGGTTTTCAAAGACCCGTACAGGTCTTAAAACAAACATCTAGCTGACATTAGATGTCTCCCATTGGGGCGGTGCGGATCTTTCGCACCGCCCCATTCTTGTTTAATGAAGCTTAATTAACATCAGATAAGGCGGCCCATATGACCAGGGGCAGTCACGTTGATACCCCCCAACGGTGTCGGCTTCTTTGCCTTTTGGGCATCATCTCGATTCCCATGACCTTTGCCGGCATCACCCCCGTGTTCTAGCGATTGGAGCCTAACCATGGATATCAAGACAATCGGCGTTGAGGAGTGGCTCAACGTTTGGGAGAAGAGCGCCACGTGGGATATCGCCCAGTCGACGATCTCCTCGCTTACCATGGGCGAGTTGCGCGCGCTCGACGAGCAGGACGGCGCCACATTCTACGAGCGCCTGGACCGCGAGAAGATGAACTACGGCTGGATCGAGGGCTCGCCCGACTTTAAGGCTGAGGTCGCCAAGCTCTATCGTCGCGAGGTCAATCCCGATCACATTCTTCAGACCAATGGCTGCACGGGTGCCAACCTCAACGCCATCATGGCCGTGGTCGAGCCCGGCGATCATGTCATCGCCGAGTGGCCTACCTATGCGCCGCTCTATGAGATTCCGCGTTCGCTCGGCGCCGAGGTCGAGTATTGGGAGCTTCGCGAGGAGCTTGGCTGGAAACCCGATATCGAGGAGCTCAAGCGCCTGGTGCGTCCCAACACGAAACTCATCTGCATCAATAACGCCTCGAACCCCATCGGTACGGTGCTTGATGCCGATACGCTCGGTCAGATTGCCGAGATTGCCCGTTCGGTGGGCGCCTACGTTCTGTGTGACGAGGTATATCTGCCGCTCGAGAACACCGAGTCCTTTATGTCGATGGCCGACGTGTATGAGAAGGCCATTGTCACCAACTCGGTGTCTAAGACCTATTCGACGCCTGCAGCCCGCGTGGGTTGGGTCGTGACCGACGAAGAGGTGTCCAATCGCATCCGTACCTATCGCGATTACACCATGATCTGCGGCGGCGTGTTCAACGATGCCCTGGCGACCTATGTGCTTGAGCACAAGGACAAGATTCTCGAGCGCAACCGCAAGATCGTGTCTGGCAATCGCGATATCGCGCAGGCTTGGATCGATACGCAACATCGCGTTTCCTGGACGGCCCCGCAGGGCGTGTCTACCTCGTTTATCCAGCTTGATATTCCCGAGGACGACGAGGAGTTCTGCAAGCGCCTGTTGTCCGAGAGGGGAGTGCTGCTGGTGCCCGGCAGCCGTTTTGAGCTTCCCTGCGGCGCACGCCTGGGCTACTGCGCGAGCGAAAATGTTCTTCGCGAGGGCTTGAGGCTTCTGGGCGAGGCACTGGCCGAGTTCGATCGCTAATCCCTTGAGGCTCTCGAAGGCCTAAACCTTACTTGGCCCTAGGTGTACCGAATGCAGACCCGCTCCCTTTTGGGGAGCGGGTCTGTATGTCTTTGCCGCCGGAAAAGTCAAGTTGTTACAAATGGAGACGCAAGATCGATCGGGTATTCGACGGGCCTTATACTAAGCTTCCGGTGAACGGTATCCAACGTCTGGTAAACGGTAATCTGTTTGCTAAAAATGAATAGGACAAACTTTTTTATGAATAAAAATCAAAATGGTTGAGAGACAGCAAGAATTGCGAATTCTATTCATATCGTTGCACAAAATATGCAATCTGAGGGTGGTTTAACAAAGTTTAGTTCCATTTGATTTTTGGGTTGAAAACGCGTTTAAGCACGTAAATACACTTTATTAAGATGAAGTGTGCCATGCGTGAAGTATATGTGTATGCCGTTCACCCCCTATAAAAAACCGTTCGGGGGCAAGGTGGAAGTATGGGTTGATTTTGGATATAAATATGTCGTCAGCAATAACGCCTCACACGGAGGGGCGCTAACGAATCGGCCCTGACAAGGGCCCGAAAGAAAGGTAGGAGGCCATGACGAAAGGTCTGCACGTGCCTTCCGAGATCGGCAAGCTCAGGAAGGTCTGCCTGCACCGTCCCGGCGACGAGCTCCTCAACCTGCCGCCCGACGAGCTCGAGCGGCTCCTGTTCGACGACGTCCCGTTCCTGGAGGTCGCGCAGCAGGAGCACGACACCTTCGCCCAGATCCTGAGGGACCAGGGCGTCGAGGTGCTCTACCTCGAGAACCTCGTCGCCGAGGTGTTCGACCAGGTCCCCGGCGCCCGCGACGAGTTCACCGACCAGTACATCGCCGAGGCCGGCATCCGCGGGAAGCACATGCCGCAGATCGTCCGCGAGAAGCTGGACTCCATCGAGGACAACCTCGAGTTCGTCAAGAAGACCATGGCCGGCATGACCAAGGCCGAGATCGAGATGCCCCTCACGGCCTCCACGACCCTCGACTCCCTGGTCAACTCCGAGTCCGAGTCCGACCTGATCATCGACCCGATGCCCAACCTCTACTTCACCCGCGACCCGTTCGCGGTCGTCGGCGAGGGCGTCAACCTCAACCGCATGTACTCGGTCACCCGCAACCGCGAGACCCTGTACGGCAAGTACGTCTTCAAGTACCACCCCGACTACAAGGACGTCTCCCTGTACTTCCGCCGCGACTGCCAGTTCCACACCGAGGGCGGCGACGTGCTGAACATCAACGAGAAGACCCTCGCCGTCGGCATCTCCCAGCGCACCCAGGCCGCCGCTATCGACGTCATGGCCCAGAACATCTTCTGGAACTCCGACTCCAAGGTCGAGCGCATCCTGGCCTTCGACATCCCGGTCTCGCGCGCCTTCATGCACCTCGACACGGTCTTCACCCAGATCGACGTCGATAAGTTCACGATCCACCCCGCCATCATGGGCACCCTGCGCGTCTACGAGCTGACCGCCGGCAAGAACCCGGGCGACGTGAACATCCGCCTGATCGAGGACACCCTCGAGCACGTCCTGGAGGACGCCACCGGCGTCGACCAGGTCAAGCTGATCCCCTGCGGCGGCGGCGACCCGATCGCGGCCTCCCGCGAGCAGTGGAACGACGGCTCCAACACCCTGTGCGTCGAGCCCGGCAAGATCTGCGTCTACGCCCGCAACACCGTCACCAACGACGTGCTGTACAAGGAGGGCCTGGACCTTCTCGTCGTGCCCTCCGCCGAGCTCTCCCGCGGCCGTGGCGGCCCGCGCTGCATGAGCATGCCCTTCTGGCGCGAGGACCTCTAAGTCTTTCCGTTTCCGGTGCGGTCCCCCTACAACCGCACCGGTTTCGCCCGTCAAACGGGCAACACTAATACTTGCGTAATGTATTTTTTCGAAAGGAAACGAACCATGGGTGTTAACCTCTCCGGCCGTAGCTTCCTCAAGCTCCTCGACCTCACCACCGAGGAGATCGAGTACCTGCTCAAGCTCTCCAAGAACTTCAAGGACATGAAGCGCGCTGGCGTTCCGCATCGCTATCTCGAGGGCAAGAACATCGTTCTGCTCTTCCAGAAGACCTCCACTCGTACCCGCTGCGCCTTCGAGGTCGGCGGCATGGATCTGGGCATGGGCGTCACCTACCTCGATCCGGGTTCGTCGCAGATGGGCAAGAAGGAGTCCATCGAGGACACCGCCCGCGTTCTCGGCCGCATGTATGACGGCATCGAGTTCCGTGGTTTTGCCCAGGACGACGTCGAGGAGCTCGCCGCTAAGTCCGGCGTGCCCGTGTGGAACGGCCTGACCACTGAGTGGCATCCCACCCAGATGCTCGCCGACATCCTGACCGTCCAGGAGAACTTCAACTACGACATCAAGGGCAAGACCCTCGTCTTCATGGGCGACTGCAAGAACAACGTTGCTCGCTCCCTCATGGTTGTCTGCTCCAAGCTCGGCATGAATTTCGTGGCCTGTGGCCCCGAGGAGTGCATGCCCGCTGACGACGTCATCGAGGCCTGCAAGCCCATCGCCGAGGCTAACGACTGCACCATCAAGCTGACCACCGACGTCAAGGACGGCGTCACCGGTGCCGACGTTATCTACACCGACGTGTGGGTCTCCATGGGCGAGCCTGACGAGGTCTGGGCCGAGCGCATCGCTCAGCTCACCCCGTATCGTGTCACCTCCGAGGTCATGGCTATGGCCAACCCGGGTGCCATCTTCCTGCACTGCCTGCCCAGCTTCCACGACACCAACACCACGATTGGCGCCGAGAAGTGCGAGCAGTTCGGCATTACCGAGCAGGAGGTCACCGACGAGGTCTTCGAGAGCCCCGCTTCCAAGGTTTTCGACGAGGCCGAGAACCGCATGCACACCATCAAGGCTGTCATGTACGCAACGCTCAAGTAAGAGCCTTTAAGCATTTCGCTCGGGGTGTATTGCTGCACACCCCGAGCGGTTTGTCTGGTAAATATCTTGCGTCGGGCGGTGGGCACGGCACGGAAGATCCGCTTCGCGCGAGAAAGTTAAATGATTTATGAAGGGGGGATGAGAACTATGACTGAGACCGCTAAGAAAAAGCGCGGTATGCCTTCATCGTTCACCATTCTTCTAGCTCTGCTGGCAATTGTTGCAGTGATTACCGTTATCGTCTCCGGCACGTCCGGCGGCGCTGTTACTGCAGCCCGTCTGAGCGATTTCTGCACCGCCCCGATCCTGGGCTTCGCTGACGCTCTGCCCGTCTGCCTCTTCGTTATGATCCTGGGCGGCTTCCTCGGTATGATGACCGAGACCGGCGCTCTGGACAACGGCATCGCCGTTCTGGTGCAGAAGCTTAAGGGCAACGAGATCATGCTCGTTCCTGTCCTTATGCTCATCTTCTCCCTCGGTGGTACCACCTATGGTATGTGCGAGGAGACCGTTCCCTTCTACGCCCTGCTCGCCGCTACCATGATGGCTGCCGGCTTCGACCCCATGGTCGGCGCCGCTACCGTCCTGCTCGGCGCTGGCTGCGGCTGCCTGGGCTCCACGGTTAACCCGTTTGCCGTCGGCGCTGCCGTCGACGCTCTGACCGGCGTTGGCATTGAGGTCAACCAGTCCATCATCATCGGCCTCGGTGCCGTCCTGTGGATTGTTACCACGGCCATTTCCATCTTCTTCGTCATGGGCTATGCCAAGAAGGTCAAGGCTGACAAGGGTTCCACCATCCTGTCGATGCAGGAGCTCAAGGACGCCGAAGAGGCTCACGGCAAGGCTGCTTCCGAGGTTAGCAAGGAGGTCAAGCTCACCGGTCGTCAGAAGGGTGTTCTGATCGCCTTTGCCTTCACCTTCGTCGTCATGATCGTCGGCTTCATTCCGCTGGCCGACCTCAACGAGGGCGTTGCCAACTTCTTTGACGCTGGCGCTGTCTACGATGCCGACGGTAACACCGTCGTCCAGGGCTGGTCTGCCCTGATCACCGGCCTGCCCATTGGCCAGTGGTACTTCGACGAGGCTTCCACCTGGTTCTTCCTCATGGCTATCCTGATCGGTATCATCGGTGGCCTGTCCGAGAAGCAGATCGTTAACACCTTCATCACCGGCGCTGCCGACATGATGTCCGTTGTTCTCGTCATCGCCCTCGCCCGTGGCATCTCCGTCCTCATGGCCAACACCGGTCTCGACGTCTACGTCCTCGACGCTGCCGCCAGTGCCCTGGCTGGTCTGTCCGGCGTGATCTTCGCTCCCATGAGCTTCCTGGTCTACTTCGGCCTGTCCTTCCTGATCCCGTCGACCTCTGGTATGGCTACCGTCTCCATGCCCATCATGGGACCGCTGGCTGTTAAGCTCGGCTTCTCGCCCGAGGTCATGGTCATGATCTTCTCCGCCGCCATCGGTGTCGTGAACCTGTTCACCCCGACCTCCGGTGCCATCATGGGCGGTCTCGCCCTGGCCAAGATCGAGTGGACGACCTGGCTCAAGTTTGCCCTTAAGCTCATCGTCGTTCTCTCCGTCGTCTGCGCCATCATCCTGACCGTCGCCTGCGTGTTGATCTAAGTACCCAACGGGTGCCCCACGGAAACCTTGACGATCCTGTAGAGGATCACTTGGTCATCGTCTGTCCGGTGGGGTCAACCCACCGGTAGACTCCTACCTTTAGCCCCCTCCCGTTCCGTGCGCGGGAGGGGGCGCTCTTATGTTGCGCGCCGCCCAGAACGACAATTTGTCATTCAAAAGGCAAGGCATGACCAAAAGGTCTATGCCTTGCCTTTTTCATGCCAACTTGTACGTTCTGGACGGCGCTCGCTGACTTATGCTCAACCTGCGATGTTGCCATTGCTGGTGCAGGGGAAGTGCGTTTGGGGCACCAAATTTGGGACGGGGGCCATATATATAGCCCCCCTTCATACCACCCAAAAAAAAACCCCCCCCCCACTATATTAGGCCCCCCCGGCCTCGTCGGTGGGGGAGGGTCTGCTCCGCTATAATCGCCTAGGACATTAAATGGAAACGGGACGGGAGCCATACATGCGCCAGGGTTTCGACAACGCGAAGTATATCGAGCTGCAGGCTGCTCACATTAAGGAGCGCATCTCGCAGTTTGGCGGCAAGCTGTATTTGGAGTTTGGCGGCAAGCTGTTCGATGACTATCATGCGAGCCGCGTGCTGCCGGGTTTTGAACCGGACAGCAAGTTCCGCATGCTCAAGAGCATTGCCGACGACGTCGAGGTCATCATCGCAATCAATGCGAACCATATCGAGAAGAACAAAGCCCGTGGCGACTTGGGCATTACCTATGACGAGGACGTCCTGCGTCTGGTCGATCTGTTCCGCGGGAACGGATTTGCCGTTGCCGCTGTGGTTATCACGCAGTATGCCGGTCAGCCCGCTGCCGACGTCTTCCGCAATCGTCTAAACGCGCTCGGCATTCCCGCCAAGCTGCACTATCCCATCGAGGGCTATCCGCACGATGTCGACCTGATCGTTTCTGATGAAGGCTACGGCAAGAACGAGTTTGTCGAGACCACGCGTCCGCTCGTTGTCGTGACGGCGCCCGGCCCTGGCTCGGGTAAGCTCGCCACCTGCCTGTCGCAGCTGTATCACGAGCACAAGCATGGCACCGCTGCCGGCTATGCCAAGTTTGAGACCTTCCCGGTCTGGAATCTCCCCCTCACGCATCCGGTGAACATTGCCTATGAGGCTGCCACGGCAGACCTCGATGACGCCAACATCATCGACTCGTTCCACCTTGAGGCATATAACAAGACCACGGTCAACTACAACCGAGACGTTGAGGCGTTCCCGGTTGTTCGCGCCCTCATGGAAAAGATCTTGGGCGAGAGCCCCTATCAGAGCCCCACGGACATGGGCGTCAATATGGTCGGTTTTGCCATTACCGATGACGATGCATGCCGAGATGCCTCCAAGATGGAGATCGTGCGCCGCTATTTTGCCGCGGTTGAAAGCGTGCGCCGTACTGGCGTGGGCGATGAGCAGGTCGACCGTCTCAAACTCATTATGAAAAAAGCCGGCATCGACAAGAACTATTCGCCGGCACGCTCGGCTGCTCTCACCAGGGAGCAACTGACGGGCGGTCCCGTGGGTGCCATGGTGATGCCGGACGGTTCGGTAGTGACCGGAAAGACCTCAACGCGTCTGGGTGCCGCGAGCTCGCTCATCATGAACGCGCTTAAGCATGTTTCGGGCGTCGATCTTGAGCTCGAGGTCATCAGCGATGAGGCGATTGAGCCTATCAGCAAGCTCAAGACGCATTTCCTTGGCAGCAAAAACCCGCGTCTCCACACCGACGAGACGCTCATGGCGCTCTCTATCACCTCGGCCACGAGCGAGACGGCTACTCGTGTTCTTTCGGGTCTTGAGCAGCTGCGCGGCTGCGACGCCTTCTTTAGCGTGATTATCTCGCCTACGGACGAGACGGTGCTGCGCAAGCTGGGCATTAACGTGTGCTGTGAGCCCAAGTTTGAGCGCCGTGGCTTCTTCCATCGCTAAGATTGAGACGAGACGCCGCATCGGAGTGCGCACCCGATGCGGCGCTTAGGGGTTTTTAGGGCTTAATTTGCCGAAATTTAGGCCGTTTACCTGCCCAAAAGCGATTTGCGCGGTATACAATTACCTCAGTGGATACATCCTTTGCGGGGCTACCCATGATGGATGTTACCGGCCATCGAGGGATGCGCCGGTCATGCGCGGTGCTTTTGATGCTCGTGCTCGGTTTGAGGAGGCTGCCATGGCGGGCAAGGGTCGTGCGAGTGTCAACGATATGAAGCGTGTCGAGGTGCTGGTGCTGATGGAGATCGCTCGGCAATCTAAGGGAAACGGTGTGCCGTACGGTTTCTCGCGCAAGACACTCTCCGAGTGCGTAGGGGTTTCGCCGTATCGTGCCCGCGCTGCAATCGACCGTTTGGATTCTGATGGCCTTATCGAGGTCGTTTCTCGTTATAACGATGATGGCGGCCAGCTTGCAAACGGTATATGCCTGACCGGGCGAGGCGAGTGGTACCTTAAGGGTGTTCGTGCCGGCATGCTTGTTCAAGATATGTTGAAGGATGAGACTGCCGATCGGTAACAACACGGCAGTTTCGACGAGCCTGCACCGCCCAAAGCTACTTGGGCGGTGTTTTGTTTCGAGATGGAGAAATGCGGGCATGCGGGTGAAAAATAGCGAGCGGCTTGCTTTTCGAGTATTACAATGAAGACCCGTAAGATGTGAATGGAAAACTTCTACGGGAAGCGCAGGTAATTCAATATGACCAAGCATGTGTTTGTAACCGGCGGCGTAGTTTCGTCTTTGGGTAAGGGCATCACCGCGGCCTCGTTGGGCCGTCTGCTCAAGTCACGCGGCTACAAGGTGACGATGCAGAAGGCCGACCCGTATCTGAACGTCGACCCCGGCACCATGAGCCCGTTTCAGCATGGTGAGGTCTTCGTGACCGAGGATGGCTACGAGTCCGACCTGGACCTGGGCCATTATGAGCGCTTTATTGACGAGAATCTTACCCGTGATTCCAACTTTACGACCGGCGCTATCTACAAGAGCCTGATTGCCCGCGAGCGTCGCGGTGACTTTTTAGGCGGCACCGTTCAGGTGATTCCGCATGTCACCAACGCCATTAAGGATAAGTTCCGCCGCATCGAGGAGCAGACCGGTTCCGACGTGGTCATCACCGAGCTGGGCGGCACGATTGGCGATATCGAGTCGCAGCCGTTCGTGGAGGCCATCCGCCAGTATCGTAAAGAGGCCGGTCCCGAGAACGTCTGCTACATCCACGTGTCGCTCGTCCCCTATATCGCCGCCGCGCACGAGGTCAAGACCAAGCCCACGCAGCATTCGGTCAAGGAGCTTCGCAGCTTTGGCATTCAGCCCGACATCATTGTGCTGCGTTCTGATCACCATATCGACGATGCCATCCGTGGCAAGATCGCAAGCTTCTGCGACGTCGATACCGACTGCGTCTTTACCAACGAAGATTGCGCGAGTATTTACGACGTGCCGCAGCTGCTCGCCGAACAGGACTTTGACCTGCGCATTTGCGAGCGCCTGGGCTTGGATCCTCGCGAGCGCGACATGAGCGAGTGGAACGAGTTCCTGCGCAAACAGAATCATGCCAACCACCATACCGACAAGGTCAAGATCGCCGTTGTGGGCAAGTACACCCAGCTCCCCGATGCCTACCTGTCGGTTATCGAGGCCCTGCATCATGCAGGCGTTTTCTATGATCGTCATGTGGACGTGCAGCTGGTCGACGGCGAGAGCCTCGACGAGCAGAACGTCTCCGAGGTGCTGGGCGACGCATCGGGCATTTTGGTGCCCGGCGGCTTTGGCAAGCGTGCCCTGGAGGGCAAGATTCTTGCTGCCGAGTTTGCTCGCGAGCATAAGATTCCGTATCTGGGCATTTGTCTGGGCATGCAGGTCGCCGTGTGCGAGTTTGCCCGCAACGTGGTCGGCCTTGCCGGCGCTAGCTCCTCCGAGTTCGATCCGGACGGTCCGTTTAGCGTAATTGACCTGATGAGCTCGCAGGAGGACGTGACCGAGAAGGGCGGCACCATGCGCCTGGGCGCCTATCCGTGCAAGCTCGCTGCCGATACCCTTGCGCGCGAGGCCTATGGCGAGGAGCTTGTCTATGAGCGCCACCGTCATCGCTTTGAGTTCAACAATGCCTTCCGCGACCAGCTCGAGGACGCGGGTTTGGTTATCTCGGGTCTTTCGCCTGACGAGCGTCTGGTCGAGATGGTCGAGCTGCCGCGTGACGTGCATCCGTGGTATGTGGCCACCCAGGCCCACCCCGAGTTTAAGAGCCGTCCGACCAAGCCGCAGCCTCTGTTCCGCGAGTTCGTGCGCGCCTCGATTGGCCAGCACGAGGGCATCGATCGCCTGCAGGTGACGCCCATGAACCTCGCGACGGACTAAGGGTGTCAGCGAACGAAAGACATACCGAAGATACTCCCTCGTTGCTCGATACGGTGACGGGGGAGTATCTTGATTACCTTGCGGTCGAGCGAGGCTTGGCGCGCAATACGATCGCGGCATATCGTCGTGACTTGACGACTTACTGTTCCTACCTGGAGCGGGCCGGTGTTGAGTCCTTTGAAGGCGTGAACCGTCAGATAATAGAGGGTTTTGTCGGTGATCGGCGCGACGGGGGCTACTCCGATGCCTCGGTGGAGCGTGCAGTTGCGGCCGTGAAAGGTTTGCATGCCTTTTTGGTTCGCGATGGAATCGTCGCCCAAAACCCGACGGCTGCACTGCGCCTGCCCAAAAAGGCGGAGCGCCTTCCGGAGTGTCTCTCGGTAGGGGATGTCTCGGCGCTCCTCGACCAAGATTTCCCGGAAGGGGAGATGGGTTTGCGGGACCATGCCATTTTGGAAGTGCTCTATGGATGTGGCCTGCGCGTGAGCGAGTTGGTGGGGCTCGATGTGGGCGACGTCCATTTTGACGACGGCTTTGTGCTGGTGCGCGGCAAGGGCTCGAAGGAGCGGCTTGCCCCACTCGCGGGAAGTGCCGCACGGGCTATGGCTCAATATATTGCTGATGGGCGTCGGCGCCTGGCCGCTCATGCCCGCGGGTCAAAGACGCCGGCAGTCTTTTTAAATAAGAACGGTGGTCGCCTGTCGCGTCAGAGTGTTCACGTCATATGCGAGCGATACGGGCGTCAGGTGGGACTGGTGGGGCTTCATCCTCATACCTTGCGTCACTCCTTTGCGACCCATATGCTTGCGGGCGGTGCCGACCTGCGCGTGCTACAGGAGATTTTGGGACATGCCGACATTTCGACCACACAGGTCTACACGCATGTCGACCGCACGCAGCTGACCGAGGTCTACCTGGCGGCTCATCCGTTGGCGCATCGCTAGCGACTCTTTGACCTGCATATTTACAACTAATGGGGGACGGACCCCAGGTTGTCGTGACGCGGTTTTGTGCGCGTATCGGCAATCTGGGGCCCGCCCCATCTTTTGTCTTGCGCCGATGCGCCGGTGGGTCGCGCGTGACGTTGGTGGGGAAGTTTGGGGGGGCGATGTGAACGGCGCGTAAAGGGACACAAAATTCGCCTCAAGGTCAACTTGAAGGTTGAGGTTGAAAGCCGGGCTGCTACAGATGGCATCCCGGCTTTGCTGTAAACACAACATGTTGTGTTTTCGAACATATGAACGAGGGTGTTTTACAGCACATAAAGGGTGGAGTGGTGGGGTGTTGTGGGGGAAGGTGTGGGGAAAGATGTTGAAAAATGGGGCAGTTCCCCATATTATTAATGACGTCGACAGGCGGGGTGGTTCCCCGCGTACGTGCCATCTGAGTAACCGAGGGGAGGGCGCACATGGGAATGACGGGTGCATACGAGCGCAATCTCGATGCAAAAGGTCGTCTGTCCCTGCCTGCACCCCTTCGCGAGGAGCTTGGAGAGCATGTTCGCGTGTTCAAAGCCCTGGATGTCGATGCTCTGTACGTGTTCTCTGCCGAGGCCTTCGATAAGTGGGTCGAAGGACTCTTCGCGGGTCGTGAGGGCCACGAGGGTTTTAACCCTCGTGACATCAACGACCAGAAACTCATGAGGGCGATCAACAAGCGCACCACCTCGATGGATGTGGACAGCGCCGGTCGTATCGGTCTTTCTGAGTCTCTCCGCAAGCAGGCGAACCTCGACCGCGAGGTCACGGTTGTGGGCAACTACGACCACCTCGAGGTTTGGGACCGTGCTACGGCCGATGAGGACGATGACGATGAGGCTCTGCTGGACCTCTTCTTCTCGTAAGGGCAAGGCATGAGTAACGGATGGAGCGTGGGATCTTGACACAAGAATATCGGCATGAACCTGTCATGCTCGGCGAAGTGCTTGAGTCGCTGCAGCTAAAGAGCGGATCTGTCGTCTGCGATTGCACCCTTGGCGGTGCCGGTCATTCGGTAAAGATGGCCGCGCAGGTGGGGGAGACGGGTCTTTTGCTTGGCGTCGATCAGGACGACATGGCCCTCGAGGCCGCTGGTGCCCGTCTGGACCGCGAGGTCCCCGGCGTCCCGCATCAGCTGCTGAAGGGCAACTTTGGCGACTTGGACGAGCTGCTTTGCTCGGCCGAGGTGCCCGGGGTCGATGGCTTCCTGTTCGATTTGGGCGTTTCGTCACCGCAACTCGATATCCCTGGCAGGGGCTTTTCGTATAACGAAGATGCCCCATTGGACATGCGGATGGATCCGGGTAACAACACCTTAAACGCAGCTGAGGTCATCAACACCTATAACGAACACGACCTCGCCCGGATTCTACGCGTCTATGGTGAAGAGAAGTTCGCCTCGCAGATCGCACGCGAGATCGTGCGTCGACGCGAGTCCGAACCGATTGAAACCACCGGTCAGTTTGTCGAGATCATCAAGGCTGGCATTCCGGCTGCCGCTCGTCGGCATGGCGGACACCCGGCCAAGAAAAGTTTCCAGGCCATTCGCATCGAGGTCAATCATGAACTCGATGTGCTCGAGAGAGGACTTGACGCCGCCACCAGGTGGCTCAACCCGGGCGGACGCATCTGCGTCATCTCGTATCACTCGCTCGAGGACCGTATCGTAAAGAACCACTTTAAGGAGATGAGCCAGGGGTGCACGTGTCCGCCGGAGATTCCGGTGTGCGTGTGCGGCAACGTGCCGATACTCAAGGTCATCACCCGCAAACCCTTGGTTGCCCAACCCGATGAGGTTGCGCGCAACCCTCGGGCGAGATCAGCCAAAATCCGTGTGGCGGAGCGCTTGTAGCGTTACGCGCGCGATATTGGACCTCCCGCTCGCACCATAAACGAAGCTTAAACACACTACCAACGTACTCGGGATGGGAGGCGGCATATCATGGGCTACAACACCTCAAACGCAGCACTCGCCTATGATATGAACGCCATGCCCGCCTACCGCGAGGCACCGCAGGCGCCCGCTGCTCCTCGTGAGCAGCGCACACCGCGCTTTGATGTCTACACGGGCGCGGGCCGTCAGGCAAACCAGGCGGTAAGCCCGGTTTTCATGAGCGTTCTTAAAACGTTTTGCATCATTGCGGCTATCTTCATGACGATTGGCGTCGCCCGCGTGGCGCTTGCAAGCGTTACGGCCCAGGTGCTCAACAGCAACGCCGAGCTTACCAACACGCTCGAGAAGGCGACCGATGAGAGCTCTGACCTTGAGGTCATGCACTCTGTTTATGGTGCCGATACGCGCATTCGCGATCTTGCGGGCGCTTATGGCATGGTGGAGCCCAGCGAGAGCGTTACACTTGATTTTTCGCAGGATGCAGCCGCGGGCGCTAGCTCGGTTGCGGCTGTCCAGTAATAAGACGGTAGCTGAGTATGACAAATGATTATCGCCGCGGTCCAGACGGGAGTCGCGGGCAGGGACGTCCCTCTTCGCAGGGACGTTCTGGTTATCAAGGATCGGGTCGGTCATCTTACAACTTGGGGTCGAATCGTGGCAACGACCCAATGTCGCGCCTTCGCGGCTCGGATGACCCTCAAGTACGCAATAGCAGATCGAATAGACGATCTTCGACCGAATGGCTTACGGGGACGCCATTGCCTCGCCGTAATGTCGTCATGGGTTGTATCGGTTTGGGCCTGGCTGCGGGCGCCATCCGCCTTACCGACTACCAGATCGTAAATGCCGATGAGTTACGCGGGCGCGCCGATGCTCGACGCCTGCTTGCGGAGACGCTTTACGCCAAACGCGGCACGATTTACGACCGAAACGGCAACGTGCTGACGTCGTCGGTCGAGTGCAGCAATGTCGCCGTGAATCCACAGCTGATCGAGGATGTCGATAAAACGGTATCGGCCTTGGTTAAGGCGACTGGAATCGATAAGAAGACTTGCCGCAAGCTGGTTCAGTCCGATGGCACTTGGGTGTATATCAAGCGCCAGGTGGACGAGGACGATGCCGCGGCATTGAAGAAGAAAAATCTGCCCGGCGTGCTCTTTGAGCAGGCGATGAAGCGGGTGTATCCATACGGCAATCTGGCTTCGCAGGTTCTAGGCGTGGTGAACGTTGACAACGTGGGCCTAACGGGCCTTGAAAAGCAATATGACAAATTGCTGACCGGAACAAACGGCACGCTGGTACGAGAGCGTGCGAGGGACGATAGCTATATTGCGGGTGGCGCCTATAAAAAGGTTGCCGCCATCGATGGCGTTGACATCGTGACGACGCTGGATGTCAATATCCAGCGTGCAGCAGAGGACGCTCTGGCGGAGGCGGTCGAGAAGACCAAAGCCAAGAACGGTTCGGCTTTGGTGACAGACCCTACTACCGGCGAGATTCTGGCCGCCTGTTCGTATCCGACCTACGACCCGACCAATCTGGAAAACGCCAAGACCGAGGATATGAACTTGCGCTTGGTCACCGATGCGTATGAACCCGGTTCGGTCTTTAAGACGCTCGTTGCAGGTGCGGGTTTCGATTTGGGCGTCGTGCGCTCGAGTACGTCGTTTGAGGTGCCGGCGAGCATTAAGGTCGGCGACGATACCGTCACCGATGCCGATAAGCGTGACTACGCCATGACCATGGATGTGCGCGAGATGATGCGCCGCTCATCCAATGTTGGCTTTGTATTGGTCGGGCATAAGATCGGCGCGGACGATTTTGCCGCGTACGTGGACAAATGGGGCGTTGGACACAGTTCGGGCATCGATTTTCCCGGCGAGAGCCTTGGCATTGTCAAGGAGCGTGACCAGTATGACGGCGCCACGTTGGGCTCGATGAGTTTTGGCCAAGCGCTGTCTGTCTCGCCGATCGAGATTGCGCGCGCCGTGGGTGGCATTGCCAACGACGGCGTGATGATGACGCCGCACTTTTATAAATCCAGCAAAGGCGAGGAGAAGGACTGGGGCGAGGGCGAGCAGGCGATTTCTGGGGACGCCGCCGCCCAGGTGATATCGTGCATGCAGACGGTCGTTTCCGAGGGCACGGGTGTCGGGGGCGCCGTCGACGGTTACGACGTGGCGGGTAAGACCGGTACGGCCGAGCGCGCCGATGAAAAAGGCGGCTACCTCAAAGCGAGCTATATGTCGTCCTTTATGGGGTTTGCCCCGGCGCAAGCACCCAAGGTTTTGTGCTATATCACGCTCGACGGAACGCCGAGCGGTTCGGATGCCGCCGCCGTGCCGTTCCAGGTCATTATGGCTAACGCGCTCGATGTGTTGGGTATCCCACGCACCAAGTAGGGGGTTACAATCCTGAAAAGGGCTGTCGATTAATCTGGAGGGTGTTCACATGCCCTGCACCACGCATGCGCGGCGCTGGGATACAATACGCCGATAGCATTATTAGGTTTACAGGGGAGCTGCAATGATAGAGATCGCCGTCAACAACCTCGCGGCCGCAACAGGGGCCCGAACCGTGACGGGAGAAGCCGATCGGGTATGCCGTGGGTGCGTTATCGACTCGCGCCAGGTTGAGGAAGGCGCGATTTTTGTTGCCTTTCCGGGTGAAAAAGTCGACGGCAACGATTTTGCTTCCCGCGCCATCGAATCGGGCGCCGGCGCTGTTGTGATGACGCGCGAGCCCAACGCCGAGCTTGTATCGCTGGCTCAGCGTAAGGGCTGCGCCATCCTACACACCGATGATCCCGAGGAATTTTTGCTGCGCCTGGCACATGCCTATCGCACGCAGCTTGGCTGCCTCGTGGTTGGCATTACCGGCTCTATCGGTAAGACGACGACCAAGGATGTCCTTGCGGCAGTGCTTGCCAAGCGCTATCGCGTTTGGGCCACCAAGGGTAATTTCAACAATCTGATCGGTATGCCGCTCACGGTTTTGGCCGCTCCTGCCGACACCGAGGTGCTGGTTCTCGAGATGGGTATGAACCATTTTCACGAGATCGAGCGCCTTTCTCGGTCCGCCAATCCCAACCTTGCCATCGTGACCAAGATCGGCACCTCTCATATTGGAATCCTGGGAAGTCGCGAGAATATCGCCCGCGCTAAGTCCGAGATTGTTGGGGGCATGTGTGCCGCCGACGACCTTCTCCCGTTGCTGGTTTTGGGCGGCGAAGACGACTTCACCCCGTTCATTCGTGAGACGTTTGCCGAGCCCGCGGGTATCGACGTGATGCTGGCGGGTGTTTCGGATGTTGATGAGGTTTGCGCCCGCGGCATTCACATTGATGACGAGGGCCGCCCGGTCTTTACGCTTGACTTTGGCATGGGTGAGTCCGTTGACACCATGCTCGTCATTCCCGGCGTCCAGTCCGTTCCCAATGCCGTTAAGGCCGCCGCAGTTGCCTATCGTTTGGGTGTGACCCCCGAGCAGATCGATGCTGCCTTTAGGGGTATCGCGATTACCGGTCATCGTCAGGAGATCAAACACGCCAAGAGCGGTGCCCGCATTATCGACGACTCGTATAACGCCAGCGCCGAATCCATGGCTGCTGGCCTTGACCTGCTGTGCTCGCTTTCGTGTTCTGGCTCTCGAATGGCGATTCTGGGCGAGATGGGCGAAATGGGCGACGAGGCCCCCCGCATGCATGAGCTGGTGGGCGCCTATGCCGCGGCTAAGAAGCTCGATATGCTGGCGTGCGTGGGCGGTGAGCTGGCCGCTCGTATGGCCGAAGCCGCGCGCATGATGGGCATGGATGAGGACCGCATCCAGGTGTTCTCCGATTATCAGCAGGTGCTCGACCGTATGGCCGGCGCACTTGAGAAACATGATGTTGTGCTGGTCAAGGGCTCTCGCTTTGTCGAGCTCGACCGCTTTGTGGAAGGTGTGTGCTAGCCCATGTTCGGGAACCCCGCGTATCCTACATACCAGGCCTTTTTGGGACTTGGCATCGCCGCCGCCATTGCGCTGCTGCTCATGCCGTGGTGGATCAAGCTTCTTAAGGTCGAGGGTATCGGCCAGCAGGTCCGCGCCGATGGACCCAAACGCCACCTGATTAAGCAGGGCACGCCCACCATGGGCGGCGTTGTCATTCTCGTAGCCGTTTCGCTGACGTGCCTTTTGATGGGCAAGCTCACCACCGAGCTTGTGCTCGTGCTGCTTGCCACGCTTGCAACCGGCGTTCTGGGCCTTATCGACGATTTGACATCTGTCACGCACGGTCGTTCGCTCGGCCTGACGCCCCACGCCAAGATGATCGGTCTCACCATCATCTGCGTCACGTTTACTGTGCTTGCCGTCAGCTGGTGCGGCGTTGCCCCCGAGATTCGTTTTCCCGGCGGTCTGACGATTGACCTCGGTATCTTCTCGACCACCATTGGTGGCCTTACCTTTCCGTGGCTCTATATCGTCTTTTGCTGGCTGATGATCGCCGGTCTTTCTAATGCCGTGAACCTGACCGATGGCCTGGACGGCCTTGCCGGTGGCACCTCCATGATTGCCATGCTTGCCATGGCTGCCATGGCGTTTTTGCACGGTGACGTAAACCTGTCTATCTTCTGTACCGCATGTGCTGGTGCTTGCCTGGGCTTCCTTTGGTTCAACTGCTATCCGGCGAGCATCTTTATGGGTGATACCGGCTCTCTTGCCTTGGGTGCAGCCTTTGCCTGCACGTCCATTATGACCAACACCGAGGTCGTCTCGCTCATCATCGGCGGCCTGTTTATCGTCGAGACCCTGTCGGTCATGATTCAGGTCGTCTACTTCCACTTTACGCATAAGCGCGTCTTCCTTATGGCGCCCATTCATCATCATTTCGAGAAGAAGGGATGGGCCGAGACTAAGGTCGTCATCCGTTTTTGGATTGTCGCTGCCGCTTTTGGCGCTCTGGGCCTTGCCCTGTTTTTCCAGTTGGGATAGTGGTTTTTCATGCCTCTTGCAGATTCCTTTAGCCTGCTCGTCTTGGGCCAGGGTAAGTCCGGTCTAGATGTCGCTCGCTGGGCGCTTGCGCACCCCGAGCGCGTGAGTACCGTTACCGTGTACGGTGGCGGCACGTCCGAGCCCAATGATGCCACGCGCTCGCTCGAGGCGCGCGGGGTATCGTTTGTCTACGGAACCGAGCAGGTCGAGGGCGCGTTTGATGTATGTGTGACGTGTCCGGGCATCTCGGAGTTCTCGGCATTCTTTAAGGCTGGCCGCGATCACGCTGCCCAGATCATGGGTGAGCCCGAGTTTGCCTACCGCCTGTCTCCCCAAAATTGGATCGCCATTACGGGCACCAATGGCAAGACGACCACCACGTCGCTGACCGACTACCTGCTTAAGGCAGCGGGCGAGGCGAGCGTTGCTGTCGGTAATATCGGTGAGCCTCCGGTGAACGAAATCGACGACCGCGCGCATAACGAGTGGTTTGTAGCTGAGCTTTCGAGCTATCAGATCGCAACGACGACCGAGCTTCACCCCCGTGTGGCGGTGCTGCTCAACATTACCCCCGACCATCTGGGCTGGCACAAGAGCCATAAGAACTATGCGCTCGCCAAGATTAAGCTCTTCGAGAATATGGTCGATGATGACCTTGTGGTTATCGACGTCGAGGATGCCGGTATCCATGAATTCGATGAGTATGTCTACACGCCGGGTCGTCGCATCTGCAAGGTCGCCTTTGACGAACCTGCGGGCGAGGACGCCGCATTTGTGCGCGATGGCAAGATGGTCATTCGCCTGAAGGGCGTCGAGACCCCGCTCATCGCCACGTCCGAGCTCAAAATCTCCGGACATCACAATGTCATCAATGCCCTGTGCGCTGCCACGGCTGCCCTGGCCGTCGGTGCCGATGTCGACGGTGTGTGTCGCGGCCTGGCCTCATTCCAGCCGCTGGAGCACCGCGTTGAGCCCTGTGGCGAGATCGATGGCGTGCGCTACGTCAACGATTCCAAGGCAACGAACACCGATGCGGTCGAAAAGGCCCTGACGGCGTTTCCCGACGACGACGTGATCTTGCTGCTCGGTGGTCACGATAAGGGCACGCCACTCGAGTCCTTCGCCCGCGTTGTCATGGACAACGTGCGATCGGTCGTCTGCTTTGGCGATGCGCGCGAGCGCTTTACCGCCGCTATGGACGAGGCCGATGTCGATGGTGACGTTGATATCGCTCAGGCTGACGACCTGCGCGACGCCGTCGACGTTGCCCGTTCGCTGTCGAGCCGAGGCGACGTGATCCTGCTTTCTCCCGCCTGTTCTTCGTTCGATGAGTTCTCGGGCTACGAGGAGCGCGGCCGCGTGTTTAAGGACTACGTGGCCCAGCTTGCCGCCGCAGCGAAATCGCAAATGGAATAGGGGCCGCCGGTGAGAGAGGAGAGCCCCCGACAAGATATGAGGAGGCCCGACTCGGACCGTGCTTCCTCGCAGCGCAGTACGCCGCGTTCCGGTCGCGGCGGGCAGACGCTCAGCGAACGCTATATTGCCGGCGTCCCCGCCCGCATCATGCGCCCTCGTTTGATATTCATGGCGTGCCTGTTTACTTTAGTGTGCTTTGGGCTGCTGATGGTGTACTCGGCGTCATCGGTCGAGGCATTGCACGAGAACGGCTCGGCGACGTTTTTCCTGGTTCGACAGGCTACCTTTGCCGGAGTTGGCGTGCTTGCCATGGTTGCGATCGTTCGCGTCTTGCCGGACAGCTGGTTTGGGGAAAATGTACTTAGGATCTTCCTTATCGGCATGATTCTCTTGTTGTTTGCGGTATTTCTTGTCGGCAGTGGCAGCCGTGGCGCCACGCGCTGGCTCAACATCGCCGGTATTCAGTTCCAGCCGTCTGAGTTTTTAAAGCCGTTTGCCATCGCGTATTCTGCCATCATACTCGACCGTTTCTTTTCGCCCGGTGGCAACATCAACGAGTTCCTTCGTAAGATGGTCGTCTACTTGGGCATTTCGCTCTTTTTGATCTTTATCCAGCCCGATTATGGCACCGTCTTGATCATCTCGCTGACCCTCATGTGTATGGCGTTATTTGCGGGCCTAGACCCCAAGTTTATCATCGGCGTGATCATTCTCGTCATTGTCATGAGTGTGTTTGCGCTTGTTGCAGAGCCGTACCGCATGGTGCGTGTTCAGGTTGCCCTGAACCCTTGGGCCGACGAGTATGGCGATGGCTATCAGGCAACGCTTGCCATCATGGCGTTTGCTTCGGGCGGCTTGTTCGGCCGCGGCATCGGTAACTCCACCATGAAGTATTCGTATCTGCCCGAGGCACACAACGACTATATTCTGGCCATTATCGGCGAGGAGGTCGGTTTTGTCGGGACCGCGCTGCTCTTCCTGGTCTTTGCGATGCTGATTTACTCAGCGTTTCGCATTGCCGAACAGGCTGCGGACCGTCGCGGAGCGCTCATGGCATCGGGTTCCGCAGTCATTCTCGCGGTACAGTTTTTGATCAATGCGCTGGGCATCCTCAACGTGTTTCCCATGACGGGTAAGCCGCTGCCGTTTATCAGCTACGGCGGTTCGTCGATTATCGTATCGCTTATGCTTGCGGGGCTGATCTTGCGCGTCTCGCACGAGAGCGCCCGTCGTGATGAGTACGACCGTCGCCGCGAGAGCTTTGCCGTTATGGACGAGAGCACCGCCGGCGTGCCCCATG
The DNA here is from genome assembly GCF_052065595.1 of Collinsella sp. HCP28S3_E12. Taxonomy (NCBI): domain Bacteria; kingdom Bacillati; phylum Actinomycetota; class Coriobacteriia; order Coriobacteriales; family Coriobacteriaceae; genus Collinsella; species Collinsella sp. HCP28S3_E12. Next base: position 125,190 of record NZ_JBQHTS010000003.1, on the reverse strand, counting down.
TGCGCGGCGATCGCCCTTCGCGCAACGGTTTTACCGTCTTGGATGGCTCTGCGTCCGAGCCGGCGGCTCGTCCGCGCCCGCGAACGGCTCCGCAGGGGCGTCCCCAACGCCCGAACCCCCGAAGCTCGGGCGGCGGATATAATCGAATCAATTTGAATTCGGACCCGTCGGCGCGTCTGCGCACCGACGATCAGGGACCGCGCGTACGAAGGGATTTTCATGACCGATAAGATGACCGTTGCTATCGCAGCCGGCGGCACGGCGGGACATATCAACCCTGCGCTTGCCTTGGCTGAGGAGTTGCGCGACCGCGGACATCATGTTGTGTTCGTGGGCCAGTCGCACAAGCTCGAGGGTCGTTTGGTTCCCGAGGCCGGGTTCGATTTTGTACCTATCACGGTCACGGGCTTCGACCGCTCCCGTCCTTGGACCGCGCTGAGCTCGCTGTGGCGCGTCAATAAGGCCAAGCGCTCGCTCGCCAGCCATTTCTCAAAGGTTGGCAAGCCCGATGCGGCTATCGGTTTTGGTGCCTACGTCGAGGTCCCGCTGCTGGGCTGGTGCAAGGATGCGGGCGTTCCGTATCTGCTGCACGAGCAGAACTCTGTTCCGGGCCTGGCCAATAAGATGATGAGTTCCCATGCCGCCCGCGTGTGTATCTCGGTGCCGGCTGCGCGCTCTGTCTTTGAGCGCGAGGGCGACCCCGAGCATGTGCTCATGACCGGTAATCCGGTGCGCCGCTCGGTCATTGAGGGCGATCGCGCCCGCGGCCGCGAGGCACTTGGCGTGCCCGAGGATGCGACGCTTCTGCTCGTCTTTGGTGGTTCGCTCGGTGCCCAGCATCTCAACGAGCGCGTAGCCTCGCTCAAGAGCGAGCTGCTGACCCGCGAGAATCTCTACATTTTGCATTCGACGGGAGCCGACGGCTTTGAGGACACCGAGCGTGCTTTGGCGCTGACGTCCGATGAGACGAAGCGCTATCGCGTCCAGCCCTACATTGACAACATGGGCGACATGCTAGCTGCAGCTGACCTGGTGCTCTCGCGCTCCGGCGCCTCGAGCGTGGCCGAGATTGCCGCCCTCGCCGTGCCTTCGGTGCTCGTGCCGTATCCGCATGCCACGGCCGACCACCAGACGACCAATGCGCGTTATCTGGTCGATGCCGGTGCCGGCGTGCTTTGTGCCGATGCCGATATCGATGCTCCGGCGTTTGCCGAGGAGCTGCTGCATCTGGTCGATGACGCCGCAGCGCGCGATGCCATGCGTCAGGCGGCGCGCGGGTTGGCTCAGGACCGCGCCGCCGCACTTTTGGCCGATGCGGTAGAGGGTTTGCGTTAGTTAGACGGGATATCGAGCTTGCGCTCGCGCGGATGCGGTAGGTGCGGTACAGTTAACGGGTTACAGGCAGTGTTTACGCAAGGAGTACACGAGCACATGGCTGATTCCCAGACTGCAACCTCCGCGCCCGAGTTCAAGAGCGCCCACTTTATCGGTATCGGTGGCGCCGGCATGAGCGGTATCGCTCTCGTTTTGCACGAGCGTGGCTATGCCGTTACCGGTTCCGACCTTAAGACCTCGCGCTACATTCGTCAGCTTACCCGTGCTGGCGTGAAGGTTCATGTGGGCCACGAGGCCGCCACGATCGATGAGGTCAAGCCCGACGTGGTCGTGGTCTCTACCGCTATTCCCGAGTCCAACCCCGAGCTTGTGCGTGCTCGCGAGCTCGGTATTCCTGTGTGGCCCCGCGCCAAGATGCTCTCGGCTCTGGGCCACGGCTACACCACCATCGCTGTTGCCGGCACGCACGGCAAGACCACGACGTCCTCGATGTGTGCCACCATGCTCGACCGCATGGGTCTGGATCCCAGCTTTTTGATCGGCGGTATCGTCGAGGGTTACGATACCAACGGAAAGAACGGCTCGGGTGACTACTTTGTCGCCGAGGCCGATGAGTCCGACAGCTCGTTCCTGTTCCTGAACCCCAACGTGGTCATCGTGACCAACGTCGAGGCCGACCATCTCGACCACTACTCGGGCATCGAGGAGATCGAGGCCACCTTTGCCAAGTTTATGGGCCTGGTTGGAGAGAGCGGTACCGTCATCGTTTGCGGTGAGGACCCGCATCTGGTCGAACTCGCCAAGTCGACGGGTCGCCACGTGCTTTCCTATGGCTTTGCCGAAACCAACGACGTCGTCTGCGTGCATCCGGATGTCAAGGGCATTCAGAGCGACTTTACCGTTCGCTTTGAGGATGGGACCGAGCATGCTGTCGAGATCAAGAGCAACCCCGGTCGCCACAACATGCTCAACGCCACGGCAGTGCTAACCGTTGCCCATGTCCTGGGTCTCGACGTCGATGCCGCAGCTGAGGCGCTTTCGAGCTTTGAGGGCGTCCGCCGCCGCTTTACCCATGTGGGCGATATTGATGGCATCAGCGTGGTCGATGACTACGGCCATCACCCCACCGAGATCAAGGCGACGCTCGCCGCCGCCTCGTCGCTAGGCTACAAGCATGTTGACGTCGTGTTCCAGCCGCACCGCTATTCGCGTTTGCAGGCGCTGTGCGATGACTTTGCCGATGCCTTCGCCAATGCCGATAAGCTGCTGCTCATCGATGTGTTCTCTGCCGGCGAGATGCCGATTCCGGGCGTAACCTCCAAGATGCTCGCTGATACTGTGCGCGCCAAGCACCCTGGCAAGGAGGTCGTGTACTGCTCCAGCCGTCTCGAGCTCAATCGTGAGCTCGAGAAGATGGTAGGTGAGGGCGATCTGCTGCTTACTATGGGCGCCGGCGACGTTACGACCGTTGGCCCTGAGTTCATCGAGTATCTGACTGCCAAGAAAGACGCTTAGCCCCTATGGGTCTGTTTAACGCCGTCATGGCGCTTTCGGGCATGATCGACACGGATGTAGTCGAGGATGAACGCCTTGCGCGTCATACGAGTTATCGTATCGGCGGCAAGGCCGACCTCTTCGTGACGTGCCATAGCTATCATGCCCTTCGTCGTGCCGTGGCGGTGCTCGACCGTGAGCAGGTGCCGTGGGTCATTATCGGCAAGGGATCTAATCTGCTCGTTGCCGATGCGGGCTATCGCGGCGCCGTCATTTCGCTGGGGCGTGAGTTTCAGCGCACCGTTGTTGCCGAGGACGGTTGCACGCTGACCGTTGGCGCGGGCGTTATGTTCGCACGTTTGGTCAACGATGCCCTGTCGCGCGGGCTTTCGGGCCTTGAGTTTGCGGTTGGCATCCCCGGCTCGGTCGGCGGCGCCGTATCTATGAACGCCGGTACGCGTACCGAGTGGATAGGTTCGCTTGTCGAGGATGTGGTCACGTTTGACCCGGCATCCGGCATTAAGCATTATGCGGGGTCCGAGATTGCCTGGGGCTACCGTGAGTGCAGCCTGCCGCGTAACGAGATTATTCTCGAGTGTGTGCTTAAGCTCAAGCCTGCGCCTAAGGCCGACATTCGCGAGCGTATGGAGCGGTACCTGACGAGGCGCAAACGCACGCAGCCCATGGGTCGCGCTTCTTGCGGGTCGGTCTTTCGCAATCCACCCGACGCGAGCGTTGGCAAGCTGATTGAGGATTGTGGATTAAAGGGTTTTTCGGTTGGCGGTGCGGAAGTTTCGCCCGTACACGCTAATTTTATCGTTAATAACGGTACCGCCTCGGCCGATGACGTGGCCGCGGTTATCAGGCATGTGCACGGAAAGGTGAGGGAGGCGTATGGCATCGAGCTCAGACCGGAAGTCAAATTCCTCGGCTTCTAGAGCATCGAAACCTACCTTCCGCCGCGCCGGAGGGCGTTCCGGCGCACCCGTCCAGCCTCAACGCAAGCCCCCTGTGTCCTCCAAGCCCGCTGGATCCGTACGGTCCGCCAAACGTCCGGTCGTCGGCTCGCAACTTGGTGGACGCACTGCCGCAAAAAAGACGGTTCACCCGGCTCCGCGCCCCTCGGTGACGTCTAAGTCGGCGATGGGTGCCAAGCCCTCTCGCCCCATAGTGACGCCCAAGCCCTCGCTGGGGGCTAAAGCGACGCATCCCGGCCGTACGTTGGGCGCTGCCAAGCCGCGCTCGTTGACGTCGGTGCCCGCCACTAAGGCACCTGCGACCAATAAGGGTATCAATCCGCTGTCGTCGCTTGGCGCCATGGCGAGTAAGACGTCCGAGGCCGCCTCTGCCGTTAAGGGCAAGGGCAAAATCGTGGGCGGTATCTTGGCGGCTGTGGCCGTGCTTGCCGTCGTTGCCATCGTCGTTATCAATTCCGGCCTGTTTGCCGCTACCGATATTCAGATCGAGGGCAGCGAGCATGTGACCAAGCACGATGCCATGCAGCTGATCAGTCTGCCCGAGAACACATCGCTCTTCAACGTAAATCCCGACCAGATTACCGAAGATCTCAAGCAGAACCCGTGGGTCTCGGGCGTGGACGTTCAACGGCAGTTTCCCCACACGCTCGTCATTACGCCGACGGAGCGCAAGGTCACCGCGATCGCTTATATAAGTTCCGACGATCTTGCCTGGGCCATCGGCGACGATGACACCTGGATCGCACCGCTTTCGACCTCTGTGGAGGTGGACGACCAGGGAAATGTCGTCACTTCGGGTGAGGGCGCCAACACGTTGAGCGGCATCGATGCTGCGTTGGCGCTGGCCAAGCACTACGGGGCCGTGCTGCTTACCGATGTCTCGGCTGATGTCGAGCCGGTCTCGGGGCGGGCTGTTTCTTCCAAGGCCGTTAAAGCGGGCCTGGATTACGTGCGTGGTTTTTCCGGCGAATTCTTGGCGCAGATCAAGGATATTTCTATACCTTCGGTCGAGGCCATCTCGGCGAATCTTGATAATGGCGTTGAGGTCTCGCTGGGCGATTCTGATGATATCGCCAAGAAGGAACGCGTCGTGACCAAGCTTCTGTCGCAGGTAGAGGGCGTAACCTACATTAACGTTCGGTCTCCCGGCAACTATACGTTTAGAAACGCACCGACCGCTTAGCGTCGGTGCGTGGCTTTGTTGAGGGGCCATACCACGCCGTTTATCTGGTTTGTTTGGTTTTCACGGTCAATTATTTGACTGATACGTTCATAATGTGCAAACATAATACGGTTTACCTTTGCATTTACTTTCAACCTGAAGGTTAATGTGCGCAGGGGTCAACCCATGCTATGGCTATAACCTTTGTTCGGAGGACCGACATGCACGAGACAGAGATCAACAACTACCTTGCCGTCATTAAGGTGGTCGGCGTCGGCGGCGGCGGTACCAACGCGGTCAATCGAATGATCGAAGAGGGCATTCGTGGCGTCGAGTTTGTTGCCATCAACACCGATGCTCAGGCGCTCGCGATCTCTGATGCCGATATCAAGGTCCACATCGGCACCGACCTTACCCGCGGCCTGGGCGCTGGCGCCAACCCCGAGGTTGGTCGCAAGGCTGCCGATGAGTCCCGCGATGACATCGCCGAGGCGCTCGCTGGCGCCGACATGGTGTTCATCACCTGCGGTGAGGGCGGTGGCACCGGCACCGGCGCCGCTCCCATCGTTGCCGATATCGCGATGAACGAGGTCGGTGCGCTGACCGTCGCCGTCGTGACCAAGCCCTTCACCTTCGAGGGCCGCAAGCGTAAGAAGAGCGCCGAAGAGGGCATTAAGACCCTTTCCGATTGCGTCGACACCATGATCGTTATCCCTAACGACAAGCTGCTCGACATCGCCGAGAAGAAGACCACCATGCTCGAGGCCTTCGCGATTGCCGATGGCGTCCTTTCCCAGGGTACCCAGGGCATCACCGACCTCATCACCGTCCCGGGCATCATCAACCTGGACTTCGCTGATGTTAAGACCATCATGAAGCAGGCCGGCACCGCCATGATGGGTATCGGTACTTCTTCTGGGGACACCCGTGCCGTCGACGCCGCCCAGCAGGCTATTTCCAGCCCGCTGCTCGAGAGCTCTATCGATGGTGCTACGCGCGTCCTGCTCTCCATCGCCGGCTCCAAGGATCTGGGCATCCAAGAGATCAGCGACGCTGCCGACGTTGTCGCCAACGCCGTCGATCCCGAGGCCAACATCATCTTTGGTACCGTTGTCGACGAGTCCCTGGGCGATCAGGTGCGCATCACCGTTATCGCTACGGGCTTCTCCGACTCTAATGTCAACCGTCAGGACGAGCTCTTCGCTGCCCAGCAGTCCCAGAGCAAGGCTTCCGTTGTCGAGCCTCAGCGTACCGCTCCCGCTGCAAGCTCGGCTCAGTCTGCCCCGACCCGCAATGTCGGCGGTACGGAGCTTCCCAATTTTGGTAACGACCAGTTTGAGCTTCCCGACTTCCTTAAGCGTGGTAGCTTCTAGTTCGTTTTTCTCAACGACCTGCACGGGGTGTGTCCATTTGGATGCACCCCGTTTTGTTTCTCGTTTGTAAACGAAAGTCTCCAATCTCTTTACGTTCCCCTTACGTTTGGTTCCTACCGCTGCGGGTATCCTTTTGTAGAAGTATGGCAGCCGTATGGCACGGACTGCTGCGGCTTGGCCGCGATACTCGTGTTATTAGGAGGCTTTAGTATGGCAGCACGTGCGGACAACGTTTCGCGTGTCGACCATGATGGAGTTACGTTGGTAGAGGGCGCGACGCACGATGTCCGCTTTGCCTTCACCGAACGCACTGGCGGTGTTTCCGAAGATGCGTACTCCTCACTCAATCTGGGCTCGCATGTTGGCGATGACCCCTTTGCCGTTCAAGAAAATCGTCGCCGCGTACTCGAGGCCATGGGTATTGTCGAGTGCGAGCACAACCTGCTTGTCCCCAATCAGGTACACGGTGACAATGTCGTGACGGTGACCTCGAACGGCGCCGATGATCTCGAGAACATTCGCGAGCAGATTGCCGAGGGCTGCGATGCCCTCGTCTGCACGGCGCATGAGGTGCCCGTGATGCTTTGCTTTGCCGATTGTGTTCCCGTTGTGCTGGTGGCTCCCGGCGGCTTTGCCGTGGTGCATTCTGGCTGGAAGGGCACGATTGCGCGCATTTCCGCCAAGGCGTGCCAAGCGCTCTGCGAGGCGGCTGGCTGCAAGCCAGACGACATCTCTGCCTATATTGGGCCCCATATCCTGGGTGACGAGTACGAGGTGTCCCAAGAACTTATGGTCCGCTTTGCCTCCGAGTTCGCGTGCATCGATGCTGCCGCTTCTCGTATGCTCGATCTTTCCGCCGCCATTCGCGAGGCGCTGATGGACGCCGGCGTCGAAGCGAACGGCATTGTGGACACCAAGCTCTCCACCGTTCGTCAGAACGACCGCTTTTATTCCTACCGCAACGAGGGCGGCACCTGTGGGCGCCATGCTGCGATCGGCGTGATGCTATGAGAAAGATCGCATCGGTCCTAAGCGCGGCAGTGCTCACGCTTACGCTGTGTGCCTGCTCCTCGGGATCTTCCACGTCTTCTATCACCGTGGCCGGCTCGACCACCTGCCTTCCCATTGCCGAGATTGCGGCCGAGGGCTTTAAGGAGGAGACCGGCACCGACGTGCTCGTCTCTGGCCTTGGCTCTTCTGCCGGTATCGAGGCCGTCAGCAACGGCACGGCTGACATCGCCAGCTCGTCTCGTGGCCTCAATGCCGACGAGCAGGATCTGGGCCTGACCCCGATTGTAATCGCGCACGACGGCATCGCAGTCATCGTGAACGACGGTAATCCGGTCGACAACCTCTCGACCGAGCAGCTTCGCGACATATACGCCGGTAAGATTACCAACTGGAAGGAAGTCGGCGGAGAGGACCTGAAGATTCAGGTTATTAACCGCGATGAGGCGTCCGGTACGCGCGAGGCCTTCCGTACCATCGTGATGGACGGCACGCCGTTCGATCGTCGCTCTGCCGTTCTTTCGGGCACGGGCCAGGTACGCGATGTCGTATCCCGTTCGCGTGGTGCCATTGGCTACATCTCGCTGGGTTTTGTCGAGAGCCTCAACGCTAAGACTTCGGTTAAGGCTGTTTCGGTCAACCATGTCGAGGCATCCGAGAAGACGGTCGCAAGTGGCGGCTATCCCATCTCGCGCGACCTTTACTTCTTTGTGAAGGGTACGCCTTCGCAGCGTGCACAGGACTACATTGACTATGTGACGTCGGAGAAGATGGACAAGCAGATTCGCGAGGCGGGCTTTATTCCCGTCACCAACGACGGAAAGGGGAGTGAGTAGCATGGAAGCACAGGAAACCCCCCAGATTGAGCGAGAGGCTCAGGCGCCCAAAAAGCGTGAGTTGGCGTTGGTGTCGCGCAGCACCTATCTCAAAGAGAAGGCGCTGCAGTGGATCTTCTTTGCTTGCGCGTTCTTGGCGGTCGTTACCGTCATCCTGATTTTTGTCTTTACCACGTACTCGGCGTTGCCCGTCTTTACCGACATCGGTCTGGCGGACTTCTTTAGCTTTACGTGGGCGCCCTCCGAGGGCCACTACGGCATCATGTCGCTGCTGGCGGGCTCTGGTCTGGTGACGGTCGGTGCGCTCGCCATGGGTGTGCCCCTGGGTGTGGGCACGGCCGTGTATCTGGTCGAGATCGCCGGCAAGCGCGTGCGCAGTCTCATCAGCCCCGCCGTCGACCTGCTGGCGGGTATCCCCTCCATCATCTACGGTTTCTTTGGCATGGTTATCATCCGTCCGTTTATCGCGCAGCTGACCGGCGGTCTTGGCTTTGGTGCGCTGACAGCGTGGCTCGTGCTCGCCATCATGATCGTTCCCACCATCACCACGCTCACCATCGATGCCCTCAATTCCATTCCCATGGGCATTCGCGAGGCATCCTATGCCATGGGTGCCACCAAGTGGCAGACCATCTACAAGGTCGTGCTGCCTGCAGCCAAGTTGGGCATCGTCGATGCGATTGTCTTGGGCATGGGTCGTGCCATCGGTGAGACCATGGCCGTGCTCATGGTCGTTGGCAACGCTCCGGTCATCCCGGACAGCATCTCGAGCCCCATCTCGACGCTCACGAGCCAGATCGCGCTCGACATGAGCTATTCCTCGGGCCTGCACCGCTCGGCTCTGTTTGGCATGGGCGTGGTCCTGTTTATCATTTCCGCCGCATTGGTGGGCATCGTCCGTCTGATTTCCAAGAAGAAGAGGGGGTAGGCTATGTCCGATTCCGTTGACACGACGGTCGATACGACCTCGTCGCGCGAACGCATCAAGCGTGCCCTTTCCCATGGTAAGAAGGGCCGCATCAACAAGGATCTGTCCAACAAGATTATGCTCGGCGTGTTTCGCGCCGCGGCCTATATCACCACGCTGGTGCTGGTCGCCATCATCGCCTACGTAGTTATCAACGGTCTGCCGCACATCTCGCTCGACTTTATCTTTGGCTGGCCGCAGGGAGTAAACGCCGAGGGCGGCATTTGGCCCACTATCGTCTCGACCGTCTACGTGACGGCGCTCGCCATGCTCATCTGCACGCCGGTTGCCGTCTTGGCTGCGGTCTATCTGGCTGAATATGCCAAGCAGGGCAAGGTTGTCGACATCATTCGCTATGCTGCCGATGCCCTGGCCTCGGTGCCCTCCATTGTTATGGGCCTTTTTGGCTACGCCTTGTTTGTCGAGGCCATGGGCCTGGGTCTTTCGATGGTTTCGGCCGCCCTGGCGCTCGCACTTCTGATGCTGCCCATTGTCATGCGTACCACCGAGGAGGCAATCCGCGCCGTTCCGCGCTATATCCGTTGGGGCGCATATGGCCTGGGTGCCACCAAGTGGCAGGTCGTCTCCAAGATCGTGCTTCCTTCGGCTTTTGGCCGCATCGCCACCGGCATCGTACTTGCCATCGGCCGCGCCATCGGCGAGACCGCCGTGGTGCTCTACACCATGGGCCAGGCCATCAACCTGCCTATTTCGCCGCTCGATTCCGGTCGCCCCATGACCGTTCACCTTTATCTGCTTGCCAATGACGGCATCAACATGAACGCAGCCTACGGCACCGCGCTTTTGCTGATGGCGATTATTCTGGCCTTCAACCTGTTTGCGCGTTATCTGTCGCGCAAGCGCCGCTAGTTAAGGAGTCCCATGTCCGTCTATCAGTCCGCTCCCACGCTGGAGCAAGCGGCCATCACGGCCAAGGATTTCAACTTTTGGTACGGTGACTTTCATGCGCTGACGGGGCTCGACCTCAACATCGCCAAAAACGCCATTACCTCGTTTATCGGCCCTTCGGGCTGCGGCAAATCGACGTTTTTGCGCTGTATCAACCGTATGAACGACCTTATCGAGGGCACGCGCGTCGAGGGCACCATGACGCTCGACGGCAACGATATCTATGCCGAGGGCGTCGACCCGGTCGACCTTCGCCGCCGCGTGGGCATGATTTTTCAGCAGCCCAACCCGTTCCCTAAATCCATCTACGAGAATGTTGCTTTTGGCCCTCGTCTGCAGGGCGTGACTAGCAAAAGCGACCTCGATGACATCGTGGAAGAATCGCTCAAGCGCGCCAACCTCTGGAAAGAGGTATCCAATCAGCTCAACAAGGATGGTTTGGCGCTCTCGGGTGGTCAGCAGCAGCGTCTGTGCATCGCGCGTGTGCTCGCGGTGCAGCCCGATGTCCTTCTGATGGACGAGCCCTGCTCCGCCATCGACCCCACGTCCGTCTCCAAGGTCGAGGATCTGATGGCCGAGCTGGCGCCCGAGATGACGATCATCATCGTCACACATTCAATGCAGCAGGCAGCCCGCATTAGCGACTACACCGCCTTCTTCTTGCAGGAGGTTGCCGGCGAGCCCGCCACGCTCATCGAGTATGGTCAAACCGACGCGATCTTCACCAGCCCGGTGGATTCGCGGACGGAAGACTATATCACCGGCCGCTTTGGCTGATCGGTGCGACTAGTCCCGAGCCGATCGGACCTGGTCCGGTGCGTATTCACTGTGCGGGCGGCATGACCGCACCCAACTGATTGGAGTGAACCATGCGCAAACTGTTTTCCCGTCAGCTCGTCGAGGCTCGTCACGAGATGTTGAGCATCTACGAGGCTGTAGACCTGGCTCTTCACGACGCCGTGAAGGCCTATGTGACCGACGACCGCAAGCTCGCCACCAAGACCAAGAAGCGCACGCTTTCGATTGACGCGCGCTGCGCCAACCTGGAGGCCGTGTGCTACAACCTGATCGCTACGCAGTCGCCGGTCGCCTCCGACTTCCGCTTGCTGCAGACAATCATCTACGTCGACTTTAACCTGCAGCGCATGACCGATAAGGTTCGCCAGATCTGCCGCGCCACGCGTCATATGGTCAAGGCCGATATCTCGCTGCCCCAGGAGCTCGTCGGTACGGTTGAGGCCGAGGCCGAAGCCGTATACCAGGTGCTGGGCTCGTCGCTTTCCGCGCTCGTCACCAACGACATGTCCATCATCTGCAACTTGGCCGTCGAGGACGAGCCGGTGCATGCGGCCTATGAGAAGTTCTTCCGTACCTTCAACCGCATGGACGCGGGCGAGTTTATGGACGACGACAGCAATTATGACGATCTGCGCCGCGCTATCATGGTTTCGCGCTACCTCGATCGCATCGCCTCGATTTCCATCGATGCCGCCTGCCGTCTGACCTTCCTTTTGACCGGCCAGCGCATGAACGCCGGCGATATCGCCCGTACGGACGAGGATGAGCTCGAGAGCATGCGCGTACCTTCGGGCGAGGGCGTCATCATGAGGCCCGCTGTCGATGCGCGCTTTGTTGCCAAGGTGCCCGCTAACGAGGTGAGCGAGGGTCTTCGCTACCTGCTCGAGCACCTCGAGGACGAGGACGATACCGAGGATGACGAGGAGTAGGGTAGCTCCGTTCGTCGAAAGATTGTAAATACCTAAGTGAGCGCGGCCTTGCACATGCAGGGCCGCGCTCTTGCGTTAGCATGGGACTACTTGTACGTCTGTCTGCGGAGGCGATTGGCAATGGATAATTATTTGAACGTGATGCGCGCTCGCCGCGAGCAGATTCTCGAACGCTTTTATGCCGCACTCGATCACGCGGGCCGTTCTCACGATGCCGCACGTCTGATTGCCGTCTCCAAGACCGTTGGCGTCGATGAGACCGTTGCCGCCATCCAGGCAGGGTATCGTCATTTTGCCGAGAACCGTCCGCAGGAGCTTGTTCGCAAGCTTGCGGGGTTGGCGGAGCATCCGGAGCTGCCCGAGGTGCGCTTCGATATGATCGGTAATCTTCAGACCAACAAGATCAATGCGGTGCTGGGTGCGGCCGAGCTGATTCATTCGGTGGGGTCGCTTCATTTGGCGCAGGCTATCTCGAGCCGTGCCGTCCGCAAGATTGAGGCGGGCGAGCTTTCTGCTCCCCAGCGGGTGCTGATAGAGGTCAATGTAAGCGGGGAGGAGTCCAAGGGCGGCTTTTCGCCCGATGAGGTTCGTGCCGCGGCTGGCGAGCTTGCGGAACTTGAGGGAATTTGTGTGCAGGGGCTTATGACCATGGCACCCCGGGGGAATAAGGATGTGGCGCGCCGCACCTTTGCCGGGCTGCGTGAGTTGAGGGATGAGCTGGAGACGGCACACCCCGATCTGTGTCTGCCTGAGCTATCTTGTGGCATGAGCGAGGACTTTGAGCCTGCCCTTGAGGAAGGCTCGACGCTTGTTCGCCTGGGCAGGGTAGTATTCAGCCCGGAGTTTGAAGTAAAATAAGAGCCTGAAGTGCGCGCTGATTATCAGAGCGCCTGCATTAGACCGTGAGAGGACACAACCATGGGTTTCCTTGACGAAATTAAAAATAAAATGCACCTAGGCGGCCAGCAGGGTTATGACCAGGGTTATGGCCAGGATGATGACTACGGTTACGATGACGGCTATGACGACGGCTATCAGAACAACGGCTACAGCGGTGCTTCGGGCGAGGGCTTCTACACGCAAGATGAACCGAGCAATGGACTGCTGGGGCAGACACGCCGCGGAGAGGCTGAGTCGGTTGCTGTGTACACGCGTTCCGGTCAACTGATCGGCGACGACTCCCGTCACGCTACGACGTACAATCCGCCTTCGCGCTCTCAGGATGCCGCTGCGGGCGGTTATCGTCCCGGCGCCTATGACACGCCGTCAAGCTACGCCGAGAACGCTCGGGTCCGCGCGGCCGCTGTGCCCGCTCCTGCTTCAACGCCGAGCGATGCCTCTGCCTATGCGAGCAATATCATCAACGCCACGCCTCAGTTGCCGGCCTACGTTCTTCGTCCGGAGAGTTATGACGACGTGGAGACGGTTGTGCGCCGCGTGCGTACCAAGCAGCCTGTCGCGCTGATCTTTGTGGGCGTTCGCACCGAGGTCGCCAAACGCGTCCTGGACTTTAGCTATGGCTTTGCCTGCGGCCTGGGCGCTTCGGTCAAAGAAGTGGGCGATCGCGTGTTTATGGTGCTGCCCGCCGGCTGCGAGGTCAAGGATTCGGATCTTAAGAAGCTTCGCGCCGACGGCTATCTCAAGTAAAGACAAGGCGAGGAGATTCCCATCAACATCTACACCATCGTTCAGCTTGTCAACACGCTGTTTAATTTTTATTCCACGTTGATTGTGGTCTACTGCTTTATGACGTGGATTCCCATGAAGCAGGGTGGTTTGCTACAGGATATCGCGGCGGTGCTCGACAGCGTTTGCGGCCCTTGGCTCAACCTGTTTCGCCGGTTTATGCCGCCGATGGGCGGTATCGATTTTTCGCCGGTCGTTGCGATTATTGCGTTGCAGTTGGTGCAGAAGCTCATTCTGCAGCTACTTATAGGTATACTCGTATAGGACTGGCTCAGTAACCTATGTCGGGCGCTTAGCGCCAAGGCGATGATAAAGGAGAACTTGTTATGGCTATTACCCCTGCTGACATCCAGGCTCAGACCTTCTCTGAGGCCAAGCGCGGCTACGATCCCGCCGAGGTCGACGTCTTCCTGGAGACCCTGTCCTCCGAGGTCGACGCTATGCTTGCCAAGATCGTTGATCTTAAGGGTCGCCTGACCGCCACCGAGCAGCAGCTTGCCGATACGCAGGCTCAGCTTGCGCAGGCCCAGGATTCTGCCGCTCAGGCTGCCCCTGTCGCCACTCCCGCTCCCGATTTCTCCGCTCAGGAGCGTCAGATTTCCGCCGCTCTCATTGCGGCTCAGCAGACCGCCGAGGCGATTGTCAACGACGCTAACGAGAATGCTGACCGCATCCGCAACGAGGCCGACGCCAAGGCCCGCGAGGTCATCCGTCAGGCCCTGACCGAGAAGCAGGCCGAGCTCGAGGAGATTGACCGTCTGAAGGCTTCCCGCGAGGAGTTCAAGGCCGAGTATCTCAAGCTCATTCAGCACTTTATGGACGATGCTCAGAATTCCTTCCCGGCCGATCTGCTGGCTTCTACGCCGGTCGGTTCCGCGGCTTCTCCTGCCGTGTCCATGCCTGCCGCCGAGCCGCTGCCTGTCGCTGATCCGGTTGTCCCCGTGGCCGACCCCTTCGCCCCGATTGACAACTTTGCCGCGGACGACCTGGACTAGCGCCAAAACTACAATCTAGCTCTTAAAAGGAGCTCGCGCTTGCGAGCTCCTTTTTTGTAGCTGTATACGGGTTGGGAAACAAAACGCCGAGCTCTGCGTGCGATAGGGCAGAACTCGGCGAACGTTTGAGCGGTAAAAGGTAGATTTTAGGGCATGGGCCAAAAACTACTTGAGGAGGAAATTGGATAGGGGAATGGTGCGGGCCTCGCGATGCTCGGGGTCGGCAATATGGTCGGCGGGATAGCCGCAGACGAGCATGTGGTAGGGATAAACGCCCTCGGGCAGGTTGAACTGCTCGCGGGCTAGCTCGGGCTTAAAATGGCATACCCAGCACGTTCCCAGGCCCTGTTCCTCGGCCTCCATCATCATTTGATCGCAAACAATCGAGGTGTCGATAGCGCTGGAGTTCATCTGATCATAGGGACGCACCCAAGCATCGTTGGTAACGCTGCAAACGAGGAAGATGAGCGGAGCGCCAAAGATGGACCCATCACGAGCAAACCGAGGCTGACAAGCAGCTGCCTTTTCCAGAAGCTCAGGCGTATCCAACACCATCACGCGGGTTGGATGATTATTGCAAGCAGAAGGAGCAATGCGCCCAGCCTCAACAATGGTATCCACCATAGCCTGCTCAACAGAACGATCCTCAAACTCACGACAAGAATACCGAGACCGAGCCAGATCCATATACGACATACAAGCCCTCCAACAATTAAAATTCAAACAAACCCAAAGTAACCCAAAGAGTACCCAAAGCAGCAATCAGTCAAACGCTCACCAAGGGCCAAAGTGTCCGAGCGGGTACCAAAGGTCCCTTCAGCCAAACCCCCATTGCGCTAAAACTATCAGCCAAAGTTCCAACGGTGGTACACAAGGGAGCGGGCCCGACCACTGATAACCTTTTGAACGACTCTGCTTGCAGCCGGAGTGAAAAAAGGTTATCAGTGGTCGGGCCCGCGACCGGTGGGACGCGTACCCCCAATTAACTGTTCTTCATGACAATCGAATCCACGACATCGGCCACATTCTCGCAGCAGTCGGCGCAGTACTCCAAGAAGGCGTACACGTCACGCCAGGCGATGACCTCGAGCGGGTCCTTGCCGTTGACGTGCAGGTTACGCATGGCGTTGATGTAGAGTTCGTCGGCCTCGGACTCGATGGTGTTGATCTGGATGACGAGCTCGCGCAGCGTTTTGGACTTGCGGTAGTTGGGCAACTCGACCATCAGGTCCTTCATGGCGCGGCAGGCGTCGGTCACCTTGTGGGCGATCACGATGGCATCGGGGTGGATGCTCTGGATGTTGGTGAAGTAGAGGCGCTGTACGACGCCCTCAATACGGTCGAGCACGGTATCGAGCGAGCAGCTCATTAGGTTAAGGTCCTCGCGCTCAAGCGGGGTGATAAAGGCCGTGAGCAGGGCGTCTTCGAGCTCATGGTGCTTCTTGTCTGCTGCATGCTCAATCGCATGCATCTTCTCGAGCATGTCGTGGATCTGCGCGGGGTCAAAGTTCTCAAAAATCTTGGTGAGCAGCTCGGCTGCCTGAACGGCGAAGTCGGCGCAGGCGACGTAGTTGTCAAAGTAGAACGAATCGGGTTTCTTTGCCATGAGTGATCCTTTCGGGGCGAAGACGGGTGGGCGAGGTAATGCGGTCCGGATGGACGTTCGGTTTGACTAGAGGAACATCATGAACAGCCTGGCCATGACAAAGCTGATGAGTCCACAGGCGGGGAAGGTGAAGAACCACGTGAACATCATGTCCTTGACCACGCCGAAGTTGATGGCCGAGAGGCGCTTGACGGCGCCAACGCCCATGATGGCGCAGGTCTTGATGTGCGTGGAGGACACGGGGATACCGGTGAGCGTGGCAAGCAGCAGGTTTGCGGCTCCTGCCAGGTCGGCAGAGAAGCCCTGATACTTCTCGAGTTTAACCATGCTCTGGCCGACGGACTTGATGATACGCTCACCGCCCACGCTGGTGCCGATGCCCATGGTGGCCGAGCACAGCAGCATGATCCAGATGGGGATGCCGGCGTCGCCGACGCCGGTCTGTCCGTTGGCAAAGGCGACACCTAAAAAGAGCACGCCGATGAACTTTTGTCCATCCTGCGCGCCGTGCATAAAGCTCATGGCCGCGGCGCTCGCGATCTGAGCATATTTAAAGAAGACGTTGGCACGTCGCCTGTTGGCGGCAGCGAAAAGAATCGAGACGAGCTTGCACAGGGCCCAGCCCATGACAAAGCCCAGACCGATGGAGAGCGCCAGGCCGTAGATGACCTTCATCCACTCGTGGACATTGACGCTGCTGGCGCCGCCGAGGGCGATGGCAGCGCCGGTCAGGCCGGCGATGAGGCTGTGGCTCTGCGAGGTGGGGATGCCAAAACGCGATGCCGTGGCGCCGTAGACGACGATGGAGAACAGGGCCGCGCAGAGGCACGCGAGCGCCATGGTGCTGTTTCCGCCAAAGTCGACGATATGGGAGATGGTGTTGGCAACGCTGGCATTAAAGTGCGTCATGATGAGCACGCCCAAAAAGTTGAACGCGGCACTCATGAGAATGGCGGCGCGGGCGGGCATGCAACGCGTGGTGACACAGGTCGCGATGGCGTTGGGCGCGTCGGTCCATCCGTTGACGAAGATGGCGCCGAGCGCGAGGAACACGGTGACGGCAAGGACTGGGTTCGAAACAAGTTGGCCGAGGAAGGCTGAGAACGTTACGTCCATATATGGGCTTTCTCGAAGTTTGCAGAAACGTTACAAAAACATGATAAATCGTATCACCTCCTGCGGGTTTCTTTACCGAGTTCTGACGGGAGAAGTGAATTTTTTGGCACTAAAATTGAATATTGGCCCTGTTGACCGCGGGTGTTCTTTTTGCTAACACGCCGTGAGGACACGTGCGCTCGCTCCGACACCCCAAAACCACAGTCTGTTCGCTTTACAATATGCAAACATGCGTTCGATAATAGGGGCATGGAATATCGACAGACAGATGGCAAAACTCGGCGCGTGCACAAGCAGTATGTGGACGTCGTGGCCCGCATCCTCGCGGGCGGACAAGTTGTGCCGGTTACCGTCTGCTGGGTCGACGGTCGCTGCTTTACGATTGACGAGATTGTCTCGTCTACCGGTTTTGGCCTGACGGTTCACGGCATTCGTACGGCAACCTATAAGGTTCGTTTTGGCGGACATACGACCGAGCTGTATCTGGAAGACCAGGCGCGTGAGCGACCGGATGGCTCGCAGGCTCATCTGATGCGGTGGTGGGTGTGGGCGTTCGACCGCACACTCGAGAGTGAGCGCCGCGGGTAAGAGCGCGCGCCATTCGGGTACAATGGCAGGAATCTTGTCACCTACGGCGCTGTCGCGGCGCTTTTTGAAAGGACGAAATTATGAACGATATCCAGGGCTATCAGAACGGCCCCATCGAGACCGGCGCAAGCCGTGCCAAGGAGATGTCGCCGCGCGCGTACAACCTTGCCATGTCTGCCCTGATCTTTTTGGGTTTTTGCGCTATGGGCGCTGGTGCCTACTTTACGGGCACCATGTCGTTTGCGCGCATGATGATGAGTGGCGCCGCCCTGCCGCTGGTCTTTGGCTCGTTTATCCTGACCATTGTCGGCATCGTCATGATGTCGGCCGCCGCCAGCAAGCAGTCCGTGGGCCTGTCGCTCGCGGGTTACGCGATCTTTGCGAGCACCTTTGGTCTGACCGCGTCGTTTGGCCTTGCCAACTACGACCTGCCCACCATCAACACCGCCTTTATCGCCACTGCCGCCATCACCTTTGTCTTTGGCGCACTGGGCGTGACCTTCCCCAAATTCTTCCAGCGTGTGTACGGCATTGGTTTTGGCATTCTGCTTGCCACGATTCTGGTCGAGATCGTGCTGATGTTCATGGGCGTCTCGCAGACCATCACCGACCTGATCGTGATTGTGGTGTTCGCCGGCTTTATTGGCTACGACACCTATGTGGCCACGACGGTGCCGCCCACGCTGCCCAACGCCGTGCTCATGGCGTCCAACCTGTTCGTGGACATTATCAACGTGTTCCTGCGCATTCTGAACATCCTTGGTCGTCGCGACTAGTGCCAGATTGCAGCGGTGCTTGCCGCGCGCAAATCGATGCGAAAGGCGGTCCTTCGGGGCCGCCTTTTTTGTACGCGGCGGGGTATCATGGATGGGAAAAGCCGATAGCGGCAGCGACCGAGAAAGGTGACCACTTATGGCAGACGTCGACAACAGGAACCGTAACCGTAGGCCCAACCGCGCGGGACAGCCCAATCCCAAGCGCGAGGCCCGTGCCAAGGCCGCCGAGCGTCACGTGGCGACTGTGTCCGAAGCGTGCGCAAAGGATATCGAGCGCTCGCTTGCCGGCGTGCGCGAGTTCGAGGGCATGCCTGCCGGATTTGTCGCGGCGATGAATGCTAAGGCCCAGGTGGCTGCTGCCGAAGAGCAGGTTACCGATGAGTCTGAGGCCACCGAGGTTGCGCCTGCCGAGACCGAGGTCGTGGCCGAGCCTGTGCCCGCAGAGGAAGCCACGGAGACCGAGCCCGCGCCTGCTGCCGAGGAGCCCGCTCCGGTCCTGCCCGAGGTCACCGTGCTCGACGCCTCTGCCACGCAGGCCATTCTGGATAACGGCCGAGGCTACGCGCAGTTCTGCGACATGGCCGTGCTCGCCTTTGCCTCGTTCACCAACCCGGGCGGTGGCTACATCCAGGGCTATCTGGGTCAGGAGGCCACGCTCTGTGCCGATTCGTATCTGTACAATGTGCTCGATAAGCAGCGCAAATGGTACGGCGAGAACCGTCGCCGCAACATCAACTGTGAGCTGTACCGCAACCGCGCGCTGGTGGTGCCTGCGGTGCGCTTCGACCGCAACCACGTGCATGCGTACGCCGACGTGATCGTTGCCGCTGCGCCCAACGCCAAGCGCGCTCGCCAGGAGTATCGCGTGGGTGACGATGCCCTGCTGGACGCCCTGCGCGATCGTATCCGCTTTGTGCTGGCTATCTGCGACGAGCTTGGTCGCGAGAAGCTCGTGCTGGGCGCCTGGGGCTGTGACAACAACGGCTTTGACGCCGAGGCCGTGGCCGAGCTCTTCCGCAAGGAGCTCGCATCGGGCGACTTTAAGGTCAAGCAGGTCTTCTTTGCCGTGCCCTCTACGCGCTGGGACGAGGATTTTGCCAAGTTCGAGCACGTGCTGGCAAGCTTCCCCGAGCGCAACGAGGAGTCCTATGCCCAGGTTGCCGCCCGTGCCGCGGCCGCCCGTGCCGCCGAGCAGGCTCATGCCGCTGCCGAGGACGACGAGGATGATGACGACTGGCGCAAGTATCTGTAATCGGTGCGCGCTGACAGATAGGTCGAGCCGGCGGGAGGGGCTGCTCCCGTCGGCTTTTTGCTGAAGGAGGGGTTTGCGATGAAAAACGTCCTGTGCTTTGGTGACAGCAATACCTATGGCTACGATCCGGCGGGCATGCGCGATGGCACCGCGGTGCGCTATGCGCACGATGTGCGCTGGTGCGGCGTGGCCCAGCGCGACCTGGGCGATATCGATTATCTGCACATGATGCCCGAAAGCCACGAGAGCCTGGGCCACGCCGTGGCAGCCAAGCTCCAAGAGATGCTCGGTGAGTAGCGCAGCCCCAAACCACCACAAAGGGACGGGCGCCTTTGTGGTGGTTTGTGCGGTGGTTTTGGTTGCTGGCTTTTTAGTACTGCCACATGTGGTTGACGGGGCCGGAGCCCTTGCCCATGTTCAGGCCGGCGGCGAGAGCGCCGGTTAGGTAGGCCTTGCCGGCGTTGACGGCATCGGCAAGATCCATGCCCTGGGCCAGCGCGCAGGCGATGGCGGACGAAAGCGTACAGCCGGTACCATGCGTGTTGTCGGTCTCGATGCGCTTGTGGCGGAACCACGTGGTGAGCGGATCGCCCAGGTGGTTGCCCTCGTCATCGAGCGGCGCGGGCTCTGCTAGCACATCGTTGGCCTCGTTGACAAAATGCCCGCCCTTAACGAGGGACGCGCAGCCAAAGCGGCGGGTGAGGAGCATGGCAGCGTTTTGCTGCGTGCGCTCGGAATCGACCTCGTAGTCGAGCAGCGCCATGGCCTCGGGAATATTGGGCGTGATGACGGTCGCCAGTGGGAACAGGCGGCGTGTAAGCGCTTCGGCGGCGTCCTCGGCGATGAGACGAGCGCCCGAAGTGGCGACCATGACGGGATCGACGACGATATTTTGTGCGTCCCAGGCGCTCAGGCGGTCGGCTATGACTTCGATAATCTCGGCAGAAGAAACCATGCCGATCTTGACGGCACTGGGGCGGATATCGTCAAAAACGGCATCGATCTGCGCCGCGACAATATCCGGGGAGATGTTCTGC
Organism: Collinsella sp. HCP28S3_E12; assembly: GCF_052065595.1. Classification (NCBI taxonomy): domain Bacteria; kingdom Bacillati; phylum Actinomycetota; class Coriobacteriia; order Coriobacteriales; family Coriobacteriaceae; genus Collinsella; species Collinsella sp. HCP28S3_E12. The sequence goes on along the minus strand of NZ_JBQHTS010000003.1, from coordinate 104,346 downwards.
ACGGCGGTGACGCCTAGGGTGTTCTGTGCGGTGATGGCCGTGATGACCGTCTCGGCATACAGGCGGTGCGCCGTGATGGTCTTGATGTCGGCCTGAATGCCGGCGCCACCGCTGGAATCGGATCCTGCGATGGACAGGACGGCTGGTACCTTACTGCGATCCATGTTCGCTCCCTTGTTCGGTCGGATTCAAATGGGTCTCCTGCCCGCATTATAAAGTTGCCCGGGCCGGCTGTATGCCGATCCCGGGCGGGTGGTGCAATCTTTACGTAAATGAAAGAAATTGTTCACACGTCAACAATTGACGAACGACTTGTGGCCGATTATGGCTCCGGTGACGAGTTAGTCCTCCATGCCGAGGTCGATCGTCGTGCCCTCGAACACCTTGTTGACGGTGCGGACGGCGCACATCTTGCCGCACATGGTGCAGGTGCCCTCGGTGGCAGCAGGGGATTCCTCGTAGCGCTTCTTGCCGGTGACCGGGTCGAGCGCGCACTTCCACATGGCGTCCCAGTCGAGCTTGCGGCGTGCCTGGCCCATCTTGTCGTCCATGTCGCGGGCGTGGGGCACCTTTTTGGCGATGTCGGCGGCGTGTGCGGCAATCTTGGTGGCCATGAGGCCGTCGAGCACGTCCTGGGCGTTGGGCAGGCACAGGTGTTCGGCGGGCGTCACGTAGCACAGGAAGTCGGCGCCGGAACTGGCGGAGATGGCGCCACCGATGGCTGCGGTGATGTGGTCGTAGCCCACGCCGATATCGGTCACCAGCGGCCCGAGCACGTAGAACGGGGCGTTGTGGCACAGGCGCTTCTGCAGTTTCATGTTGGCGGCGATCTCGTCGAGCGCCATGTGCCCCGGGCCCTCGACCATGACCTGGACGCCGGCGGCCCAAGCGCGCTTGCACAGCTTGCCGAGCTCGATCATCTCGGCGGTCTCGGTGGCGTCGTTGGAGTCGTAGAGGCAGCCCGGGCGGCAGGAGTCGCCGAGCGAAATCGTCACGTCGTACTCGTGGCAGATCTCGAGCAGCTCGTCAAAGTACTCGTAGAAGGGGTTCTCGTTGCCGGTGACCTCCATCCAGCCAAACAGCAGTGAGCCGCCGCGGCTGACGATGTTCATGAGACGGCCGGTCTCCTTAAAGGTTTTGGTGACCGACTTATTGATGCCGCAGTGGATGGTCATAAAGTCCACGCCGTCCTCGGCGTGCGCGCGCACGACCTCGAACAGGTCGTCCTTGGTAAGCTTGACAAGCGGCTTTTCCATGTAGCCGATGGCGTCGTACATGGGGACGGTGCCTACCATGAGCGGCGTCTCGTCGATGAGCTGCTGGCGGAATTGGCGCGTCTTGCCCGAGTTGGAGAGGTCCATGATGGCGTCGGCGCCAAAGTCCTCGGCGATCTTGACCTTCTTCCATTCCTCGGCGGCATCGGCCTTGTCGCCCGAGATGCCCAGGTTGACGTTGACCTTGGTAGACAGGCCCTCGCCGACGCCAAAGGCGCGCATGCCCTTTTTGATATGCACGATGTTGGCGGGAATGGCGATGCGGCCGTCGGCCACGCGCTCGCGGATGTACTCGGGGTCGCGATGCTCGCGCTCGGCAACCTCCTTCATCTGCGGTGTGATTTGCCCGGCGCGGGCGAAGTCGATTTGCGTGACGAGCTTGGGCTCGGTCTGTGTGCTCATTGGCACGGCTCCCTTCGTTGGCATTACCCATATCAGGTTTGCGGGTCAGGGCGGGCGCGCCCAGTCTCAGCCTGCCGTCTTGTCCTGCAAGCTCCCCGTTTATGTGGCGGGCTCAAGTATAGCTCGAATGGGTACGATTGACGCGACGAGCATGCCCGCGGGGAGGCGAACATGGAAGACAAGCATCTGTATCGAGAGACGCAGTGGGATGTGTCGGCCGAGGAGAGCCGCGCCCATCATGGGCTGGTCGCAATTGGTTTCGCGATTCTTGTCGTGATGGTGATTGCCTGTTGTATCTGGACGTTTGGCGGGCGTGGGGGAGTTTCCTGGACGTTTGAGGCGGACGATAGCCTGCCGATTATGACGGCGAAGGTCGCGGGTGGCAATACTGTTGCCGCGCCGGGCGACTATTGGTATCCGCGCGACAAGTTTGTGCAACTGCAGCTGAGCGGTGGTTCCATTCCTGGTGAAGAGATCGAGCGTGTGACCTTCGATGCGTCGCTTAGGACGCTGTCGGTCGAGCTCAAAGATCAGGGGGATGTACCCACGACCATGGATATAGCCCTGACGGAATGGCGCCTGGAGCCTCCGTCGGGTGTTGAGGCGTCCGAGGTGGAGCACGTTAAGGTTACCTACCAAGATGGCTCGACGAGCGAGATTGCAAAAGCCGACGGCCTGGCGGAATAGAGGCCGTGCCTAGGCAGCACATTCAAAAGTAGCGGTAGTCCTACAAGGCCTGTTCGTTCAGGAAGACCAAAGTGTTTTTATTTGAAAGCTCGGGAAAGTAACGATAACCAACGTCGAACGCGGTGAGCCCGCTTACATCCTCGAACTTGTTTTCTGCCATCCAGCGCACCATGGAGCCGCGCGCTTTTTTGCTGGCGGTCGAGCGTTGGATAGGCTTGCCGTTGCGGATGCCTTCGCCAAAGAGACATGTGACGACCGTGGCGTCGGTGGTGAGGCGGGTCAGAACGGCTTTGGCGTATTCCGCGCTGGCGAGGTTGACGATCGTGGCGTTGGAGCCTGCCGGAGCGATGACCCGTGCGAGCTTGTCGCCCCAAAACGCGTAGAGGTCTCGGGCGTCGTCGACGGCAAGCTTCGCGCCCATCTCCAGCCGATACGGTTCAACGGCATGAAAGGGGCGTACGCATCCGTAAAGGCCCGAGAGGATCCACAGATGGTCTTGCAGCCATGCGAGCTGTGCGGAATCCATCACCTCGGGCGCCATGCTTTGGTATTGAATGCCGTGATAGGACATGACGGCAGGGGAGAGGTGACGGGCGAGTGCGGGATTGTCGAGATCGCCGCTTTGCAAGATGGGCTCGAACTCATGCAGGGTGTTGAGGCAGGGCCCCAGCAGTTTGTCACTCACGTTCCACAGCGCCTGCAGGCTGCCGCTGCCTTCATTCCGCTCGATATCTAGCAGTGCGCGGTGGAGGCGAGCCGTCTCGCGCGCAAAAGGTGGAATGCCCAGGACTTCAAAAGCATCTTGGGCCGCGCGCATCTGCTTGGCGGGCGAAATGATGACCTGCAGCATGGACTCTCCTCTGCCAAAAAGGAAGTTGCGGTGTAATACGGTCTGTTTTGGCCGTTTATGGGCCAGTTTAGCCCGTATCTCACCGCAACTGATGAAGGGTTGGTTAGGCGCGCTCGATGAAGGCCTTGTAGCCGCGATAGGCCTCGTAGATATCGGCCTTGTTGGCGACCTCCCACAGGGCGTGCATGGACAGGACGGCAACGCCGGAGTCGATGACGTTCATGCCGTACTTGGCCATGATGTAGGCGATGGTGCCGCCGCCGCCCGCGTTGACGCGACCGAGCTCGCAGGTCTGGAAGTCCACGCCCGCCTCGTCCATGATGTCGCGGACGAGGGCCACATACTCGGCGTCGGCATCGTTGGAGCCTCCCTTGCCGCGGCTGCCCGTGTACTTGTTAAAGCACAGGCCGCGACCCATAAAAGCTGCATTCTTAGTCTCGAACTTACCGGCATAGCCCGGGTCAAAGCCGGCGGACACGTCAGAGGAGAGCATGCGGCTGCGGGCGAGTGCGCGGCGCAGGGCCAGCGGGCTGCTCTCGCCGGCGAGCGTCATGATCTCGGCGACGGTGTTCTCGAAGAAGCGGCTCGTCATGCCGGTGGCGCCCACGGAGCCGATCTCCTCCTTGTCGACGATGAGCGTGATGCTCGTGCGCTCGACGTCTGCCACGTTGATCTGGGCGAGCATGGAGGGGTAGGCGCAGACGCGGTCGTCGTGGCCATAGCCCAAAATCATGGAGCGGTCGAGGCCCATGTCGCGGGCGGGGCCGGCGGGCACGACCTCGATCTCGGCGGAGAGGAAGTCCTCCTCCTCGACGTCGTACTGTTCCTTGAGGATATCCAGGAACATCTGCTTGACGGGCTCCTTGGGGGCGTCCTTGTCGTCCTCGTCAAACTTGACGGGGCGGCCGCCCACGATCACGTCGAGGATCTCGGCGTCGACGGCGTCCTTGGCCGGCTTGGACATCTGCTCGCTCGAGAGGTGGATCAGCAGGTCGGAGATGGTAAAGACCGGGTCGTCTGCCTTGTCGCCGATGTTGATGTCGACGGTGGTGCCGTCCTTTTTGCAGATGACGCCCACAAGCGCGAGCGGGGAGGCCACCCAGTGGTAGCTCTTGACGCCGCCGTAGTAGTGCGTGTCGAGGTAGGCCATGTCGCCGGCCTCGAAGGCGGGATTCTGCTTGAGGTCCAGGCGCGGCGAGTCCACGTGGGCGCCCAGGATGTTAAAGCCCTGCTCGAGCGGGGCGGTGCCAAGGTTGACGAGCATAAGGTCCTTGCCGTGGTTGGCGGCGTACACCTTGTCGCCTGCCTTGAGCTCGCGGCCCTCGGCGATCGCGGTCTCCAGGTCGACGTAGCCCGCCTCCTCGGCCATCTTGATGCCGGCCTTGACACACAGGCGCTCGGTCTTGTTCTCACTCAAAAACATCTTATAGCCGCGGCAAAGCTCCTCGAGCTCCTCGATTTGCTGTGGCGTGTACTTTTTCCATGCGCAGGGACGCTCCATGACGCAGGCTCCTTTCGGATCGATCGTGCTGATTAATGTACCGCGAGCCATCGTATCACGCGCGGGCGCGCGGTGGCGGGGGAGCTTGATGTGCGGTGGCCGCGAGGCGGGGAGCGTGTAAACTGGTGGGAGCAAATCGTGCCCAGCCCAAAGCGAGGTATTCAATATGTCTGACAAGCACCGCACCTTTGCCGTTATCGACGGTAACTCGCTCATGCACCGCGCCTTCCACGCCGTGCCGCCCACCATGAACGCGCCGGACGGTCGCCCCACCAACGCGATCTTTGGCTTTTTAAACATGTTTCTCAAGATGATCGACGCCTTTAACCCCGACGGTGTGGTCGTGGCGTTTGATAAGGGCAAGCCGCGCGTGCGCATGGAGATGCTGCCGCAGTATAAGGCGCAGCGCCCGCCCATGGACCCCGACCTGCACGCGCAGTTCCCCATGATTAAGGAGCTGCTCGCTGCGCTCAACGTGCCGATTTTGCAGTCCGAGGGCTGGGAAGGTGACGATATCCTGGGCACCATGGCGCGCCTGGGCGAGGAAGCCGGCTGCGACATGCTGCTGGTGACCGGCGACCGCGACATGTATCAGCTCGTGACCGAGCACGTCAACGTGGTCTCGACCCGCAAAGGCCTGTCCGACGTGGCGATTATGACGCCCGAGAGCGTGGACGACCTGTATCACGGCATTACACCGGCGCTCGTGCCCGATTTTTACGGCCTGAAGGGCGATACTTCCGACAACATTCCCGGCGTGCCGGGCATCGGCCCCAAAAAGGCGAGCGCGCTCATCGCGCAGTACGGCAGCTTGGACGAGGTCATCGCACATGCCGACGAGGTCAAGGGCAAGATGGGCGAGAACCTGCGCGCGCATATCGACGACGCGCTGCTGAGCCGCAAGGTCGCAACCATTCGTACCGATGCGCCTGTCGAGCTCGACTTTGATGCGACGTCCTTCCCGGCGTTTTCTGCCGACGAGGTGTCCGCTGCGCTGGGCACGCTCGGCATTACGGCCATGCAGAACCGTTTTTTGGCGCTGATTGGCGGCGAGGGCGGGGCTGCGGCCGCTGCCAGCACGTTCGAGATGCCTGCTGTTTTGCGTGCCGCCGCCGGCGATGCCGAGGCGCTTGCTGCCGCCGCCGCCGAGGTCGCTCGCGCGATTGATGCGGGCGAGTGGATTGCCGCTGTGGTGGACGATGACAAGGAGGAAGGCGCACTTTTTGGCCTGACGCGCACGCTGTGGCTGGCGACGTCCAAGGGGTTGCTTGCGCTCGAGGAGGGCGACGGCGGTGCGTCTGCCGTGGTCGATGGCTTCAACGTTGCCCACGGCGTGATCGCCGGCGTGCTCGCGCGCCTGTTTATGGAGGGCCGCGTGGCGAGCCCGGACATGAAGGCGCTGCTGCACGAGCTTTCGCCCATCGATTCCTCTGAGCCTGAGCTCATGGATCCGCTGGCCGTCGATTCCACGCGCATCTTCGATACTGTGGTCGCCGCCTATCTGTTGGATTCCGACCGCTCCGAGTTTGACGAGGCATATCTGGCCGATACCTATCTGCAGATGGCGCTGCCTGCGGCGCGCGGTGCGGATGGTGCTGGCGAGGACGCTCCTGCTCCTGCTGCCCGTACCGCGGCGTTGACGCTGGCACTCGTGGCGCCGCTTCGCGACCGCATGGCCCGCGAGAACGCCGCCAACGTGTTCGATGGCATTGAGATGCCGCTCGTGCCGGTGCTTGCCAAGATGGAGCGCGCGGGCATGCTCGTAGATCCCGACCGGCTGCACAGCCTGTCCGAGGGCCTGGCGACCCAGATCACCGAGGTCGAGCGCAGCATTCGCGACCTGGCAGGTGATGAGACGTTTAATATCGGCAGTCCCATGCAGCTCTCGCACGTGCTCTTTGACGTTATGGGGCTTCCGACCAAGGGCCTCAAAAAGACCAAGCGCGGGTACTATTCGACCAACGCCAAGGTGCTGAGCGACCTTGCCCGTGACCACGAAATCGTGCGCCTGATTTTGGACTGGCGTGAGAAGTCCAAGATTAAGTCGACCTATCTGGACACGCTAGGTCCGCTGCGCCGTGGTGACGGTCGCGTGCACACCACGTACAACCAGACCATCACGGCAACGGGTCGCCTGTCCTCGAGCGACCCGAACCTGCAGAACATCCCGACGCGCTCTGAGCTGGGCCGTACCGTTAAGACGGCGTTTTCGGCAGGCGAGGGCAGTGTCTTTTTGGCGGTGGACTACTCGCAGATCGAGCTGCGTCTACTCGCGCATCTCTCGGGTGACGAGCACCTGGTGCGCGCCTTTAACGAGGGCGAGGACTTTCATGCCGAGACGGCCGCGCGCGTGTTTGGCGTTTCGGTGTCCGAGGTAACGCCCGACTTGCGCAGTCGCGCCAAGGCCGTGAATTTTGGCATTGTGTATGGTCAGCAGGCGTACGGTCTGTCGCAGTCGCTGCACATCTCGATGGCCGAGGCGCGTGGCATGATCGATCGCTACTACGAGGCCTACCCGGGCGTGCGCACGTTCCTCGACAACGTGGTGGCGCGCGCCAAGCAGACGGGCTACGCCGAGACCATGTACGGTCGCCGGCGTCATATTCCGGAGCTCAAGGCCAAAAACCCGCAACTCCGTGGCTTTGGTGAGCGTACGGCCATGAACCACCCCATGCAGGGCACCGCCGCCGACATCATCAAGATCGCCATGGCCCGCGTAAGCCGCCGCCTGGAAGAAGAGGGCTTTGCCGCCCACATGATCTTGCAAGTGCACGACGAACTGGACTTTGAGTGCCCCGTCGACGAAGTCGAGCGCCTGACCGCCATGGTCCGCGACGTCATGGAGCACGTAGTAGACCTCCGCGTACCCCTCATCGCCGAAGCCAGCACCGGCATAACCTGGGCCGACGCGAAATAGGAAAGCGCCCACAATTCCAAAGTAACTAAAGGCAGAAGGGGGCTCCTTGCCAACAAGGAGCCCCCTTCATTCCAAAAAATCAGCCAAGTATCTAGACACCCAAGACGCCATCTAGGCGGCAAGCAAGTCAACATAGCCATGCCCGGGGCCGGCCGTTTGATTTTTGTAGATTCCGCACGAGCCGAAGGCCACTTAATGTGGCCTTCGAGCGAGCCCAGGACCTGACCGAGCAAAAATCAAACGGCCGGCCCCGGGCATGGCGACGAGATAGATTACCGAGCCGCCAAGATGGCGTCGATGAGCGTCAGTACGCCCCCGTCGTTGTTGCTCGGAATGCGCCACTTGGCATGCGCATTCATATGCTCTTCGGCATTGTCCACGATAAAGCTATGCCCGACGCGCTCGAGCATAGGGATATCGTTGTAGGTGTCGCCCACGGCGGCGGCATCGGCGATATCGATGCCCAAGTGCTCGCACAGGTGCGCGACGCCGGCGCCCTTGTCGACGCCCAGGTTCATAAAGTCGATCCACTCGCGGCCCGCATTGGTGACGTAGAGCTGATCCGAGAACGCGGGGTTATAGGTCTCGCGGAACGCAGGCTCGGCGTCGTAGGCGGGGAAGAAGATCGAAATCTTGTTGGACTCGAAATCAATGCCCTCAAAGCTGTCGACGTAGTTGATTGTGTTGTAGTAGACGCTGATCTCGTCGTGGTATTGATGGTCGCGGGCAAGCACGTAGAACTCGTCGAAGCAGCACAGGACGGGAACGGCGCGAGAATCCTCCGAGGCACGAGCGAGCACCTGTTGATACAGCGCCACATCGATATTGCTCTTATAGATATAGTTGCCGCGATATATCACGCACGCGCCGTTATCGGGGCAAAAAGCGATGCGGCTCTTGATGTCCTCGAACATCTCCTCGAGCTTGGGTGCGGGACGTCCGCTGGCGGGGCAGAATACGATGCCAGCCTCGGCGAGCTTGTCCAGGCGCTCGTCAAGTCCTTGCGGCAGCACGCGCTCGTCGGTCAGCAGCGTCTTGTCCATGTCGACGGCGATGAGCTTAATGTTTCCGATATTGGCGTCCGATTCGTAAGTTTGCATAAAATCGAGCCTTTCGTTTCGAAATTGTTTCAGACGTTATAACCATCAACTCGTAATCAGGCGTATTTTCGCAGGAACGGAGCGTATTTGCACTGCATTTCACAAACTAATGAAAAAACTTTTCAGAAATTTGAATTTGTCGCTTGTGCAGCGGGCACTTTAGCGTAATATAGCGACCATCGAAAACGGAGACGGCAAAAGAGCCGCTTACCGAGGAAAAGGTACCGTTTGCGATATTAGAATTGCGCCCGGCGATAGGTGAAAGGAGAGGCAGATGCAGTTCGTAAAGATCATAACCACTGCAGACAATGCCATCCGACGCCAGCGCGCAATTTCCCGACGACGATAACAATCGTCTCTGTCCGCATGGGGCGAATTGCCTCAACAGAGTCATTTTAAGGTCGTTGGGTTTTAGCACGACATTGCTGTATGTTTCTAGGGCATGTATGTGCTGATTTTTGCTATTTAACCTGATATTGCACGGTACGTGACCTTGAAATGACTTGCAACTGACCGATGTTCTAACTAGCTACCAAGGGCGAAAGGAAACAGCCATGAGCAAGGAAAAAGTCGTTCTCGCATATTCCGGTGGTCTTGATACATCCGTATGTGTCAAGTGGCTCCAGGACGAGAAGAATCTCGATGTCGTTTGCGTCTGCGGCAACGTGGGCCAGGAGGAGACCGGCCTGGATGCCAAGAAACAGAAAGCGCTCGACCTGGGCGTTCTTGATTGCCAGGTGCTCGACCTGCGCGATGAGTTCTCCGATGAGTTCCTGACCAAGGCCATCGCCGCAAATTCCATGTACGAGAACAAGTACCCGCTGCTTTCCGCTCTGTCTCGCCCGCTGCTCGCCAAGAAGCTTGTCGAGGTCGCCCACGAGTTTGGCGCGACCTACGTCGCCCACGGCTGCACCGGCAAGGGTAACGACCAGGTTCGTTTTGAGGCTGCCGTCAAGGCCCTCGACCCCGAGCTTAAGGTTATCGCCCCGGTTCGCGAGTGGGATCTGAAGTGCCGTCCCGACGAGGTCGCCTATGCTCACGCCCACAACGTGCCGGTTCCCGAGGGTGCCAACGACAACCCCTATTCCATCGACGACAACCTGTGGGGTCGTGCCATTGAGTGCGGCCACCTGGAGGATCCCTGGAACGAGCCGCTCGACGACGCCTGGGTTATGACCAAGAATCCCGAGGACACGCCCGACACCCCGACCTACACCGAGATTGAGTTTGAGGCCGGCAAGCCCGTCGCCGTCGACGGCAAGAAGATGAAGCTCTCCGAGATCGTCATCGCCCTCAACAAGATTTCGGGCGATAACGGCTTTGGTCGTCTCGACCTGGTCGAGGATCGCCTGGTGGGCCTCAAGAGCCGCGAGTGCTATGAGGTTCCCGGCGCCCTGACGCTTATCACCGCCCACAAGGCGCTCGAGGATATTTGCGTCGAGGGCGATCTGCTCAAGACCAAGATTAAGCTCGAGCAGGATTGGGCCACCGCCGTGTACAACGGCCAGTGGTACAGCCCGCTCAAAAACGCACTCGACGCCTTTATGGCCGATACCCAGAAGTTCGTGACCGGCACCGTCCGCCTGAAGTTCTTTAAGGGCAACTGCCATGTTGTCGGCCGCAAGAGCCCCTTCAGCCTCTATGACTACGGTCTGGCCACCTACGACCGCGACACCACGTTTGACGAGAAGGCCAGCGCCGGCTTTATCGAGATCGACACGCTGTCGCTCAAGACGTGGGCCAAGGTCCAGGGTCCCAGCTCTGCTGCCGCCTAGGCTTAAGTCTTTCTCCCTTGGTATCCGCGCGGCCCATCCGCGTGATACATAACGGGCGCATGGGGTCCCTACCTTTCGTTATGCTTGCTGACACTTCTTAACATCGGTGGCCCCTACATTCCGCCCGCATATATGATGCCGCGCCTGCGGCTGAGTCCGAGCCCCGCCGGGGTTGTCCGGCGGGGCTCCTTCTATCAATTTGACGGCTCTGCGCCTATATATATCTGAGGAGTATCCATTATGTTCAATGCTATCGCGCATGCTTTACTTGCCCTCGCGCCCGAGTTCGATGCTGCAAAGGTCGAGGATGTCCCTATGAGCCTGAAGACATGGATTGACGGCTCGGCGAGCAACGGCTGGCGGGAGTCGATGGGCGCCAAGTGCCTGGTGCGTCACTTCTTTGCAAATTAGCCACATGGTCTCGCGCTCGGTGGGGAATGTGCAAAACTAGCGGTTGATAAATCGCTTTAGCGACATGGCGCTTTGCTTTGGGCGCTTGTTTTGGTATTTGGAGAAAGGGGACGGTTCCATGGCTCTTTGGGGCGGTCGTTTTGAGACAGGCGTGGCCGAGGTCACGCAGGAGTTTGGCGCGTCGCTGCCGGTCGACAAACATCTCTATAAGCAGGATATCGCTGGCTCTAAGGCACATGCCAAGATGCTGGCGGCCCAGGGCATTATCAGTGCAAAGGACGAGCAGGCGATTGCCGAGGGTCTGACCGCAATCGAACAGGATATCGATGCCGGCAACTTCACCTTCGATATCAACGACGAGGACATTCATATGTCCATCGAGAGCGAGCTGACCCGTCGCATCGGCGAGGCGGGCAAGCGCCTGCATACCGGGCGTTCGCGCAACGACCAGGTGGCGACCGATACACGCCTGGGCGTCAAGGCGCTGGCCAAGGAGCTCATGGAGGCCAATCTTGAGCTGCGCCACGTGCTGGTGGATGCGGCCAAACAGTACGACAAGGTGATTCTGCCGGGTTACACGCACATGCAGCATGCTCAGCCCGTGCTGCTGTCGCATCATCTGCTGGCGTATTCTTGGATGTTCGCGCGCGACTTTACACGCCTGAAGGCCGCCTTTGATGCTGCCGACAACTGCCCGCTGGGCGCTGCCGCGCTTGCCGGTACGAGCTATCCGCTCGATCGTCAGATGACGGCCGCCGAACTTGGCTTTGCGGGCGTGATTCCCAACTCGCTCGATGCGGTTTCCGACCGTGATTTCCTCCTCGATCTGCATTACGCCGGCTCCGTCATGGCGATGCACCTGTCGCGTCTTTCCGAGGAGATCGTGCTGTGGTCGAGCTCCGAATTTGGCTTTATCACGCTTTCCGACTCGTATTCCACTGGCTCGTCCATCATGCCGCAGAAGAAGAACCCCGATTTTGCCGAGCTTATCCGCGGCAAGAGCGGCCGAGTCTATGGCAACCTGGTGCAGCTGCTCGTGACCATGAAGGGCCTGCCGCTCGCCTATAACAAGGACTTGCAGGAGGACAAGGAGGGCGCGCTCGATACCGCCCATACGCTCATGCAGTGCCTGTCCGTTATGGCCGGTATGATCTCGACCTGGACCGTCAACGAGGATGCCATGGCGCGCGAGTGCGGCGTGGGGCACCTTGCCGCCACCGACGTTGCCGACTACCTGGCCAAGCGTGGCCTGCCGTTCCGCGAGGCCCACGCCGTGGTGGGCCATTTGGTCCTGATGTGCGAGAAGCGCGGCTGCAATCTTGAGGACCTGCCGTTTGAGGTGTTCCAAGAGGCAAGCCCGCTCTTTGAGCACGACATTACCGAGGCGCTCGACATCCCGTCGATTGTCGCTGCACGCACGACCGAGGGCGGTACCGCCCCTGCCGCCGTTGCCGTGCAGCTGCAGCGTGCCCAGGCACAACTCGTTGCCGACGAAGGTGTGCTTGGATCGCTGACCAAGGTCGTCGAGATGGGCCATGGGGCAAAGTAAGGGTTTAGTTGAAGCGGCTTTGGCCATTTATTGATAAATCGTTTTTGCCTTTACGGGCGTCTGCTGCAGTGGACGCCCGTATTTTGTTGCAATGGGAAAGGGGCTTGTCGATAACTTCTGTAGGACCTTTGGGCAGGTTGTGAAGGGGCTACGTTCACGGGCGGCAACCGACCGTCCGCTCGGTTCGGTGCGGTTGATGCGCGGTCGGATGGTACTCTAATCGGGCTTCGAAACAGAAGTGACACATATGGAACGTTTTAATAAATTGTAGTGTTTCAATAAACAGTTTTTTGTTTAACTGCAGCTAAAACTCTGTTACGATGCAGTCCAGGCGGGTGCCGGAATGGGACTTGGGCACGCGCGAACCTACTTGAAAGGCTACCTTATGGCTATCGAGAAGACCTTCATTATGATTAAGCCCGACGCTGTGCGCGATCGCAAGATCGGCGAGATCGTTGCTCGCATTGAGCGCAGCGGCCTTGTCATCGAGCGCATGGAGATGACCACGCTCGAGCGCGCTACCGTCGAGGAGCACTACGCTCATCTGGCCGACAAGCCTTTCTTTGGCGGTCTCTGCGACTTTATGACGAGCGGTCCGGTCGTCAAGATGGTCGTTTCCGGTCTCTCCGCTGTCTCCAAGATGCGCACCCTTATGGGCGCTACCAACCCGCTTGACGCTGCCCCCGGCACCATTCGCGGCGACTTCGCTGTCGATGTCAACGCCAACGTGATCCACGGCTCCGACTGCCTGGAGAACGCCGAGATCGAGATCAAGCGCTTCTTTGGCTAAACCAGCTTTGACTCCTCAAAGCTGTTAGCGTGTGGCTTTGGCGCCGCGGAATTCCATCCGCGGCGCCCTTTTTATTCCAGTAGATTTCTAGGTATATCCCAAAAATCTACTAAACAGCCCCCGTCCGGATGTTTCTTCCGGGCGGGGGCTGGCGTTAGCGTATGGCTTTGTAGGTCTTTAAGCCTCGTCGACGACCTTGAGGCCGCGCGTGTGGTCGATCTCGTTGAGGAGGTTAACGCGACGCTCGTGACGACCGCCCTCAAACTCGGCGTCGAGCCACTCGTCGACAATCATCTTGGCGAGCTCGGAGCCCACGACGCGGGCGCCAAAGGCGAGCACGTTGGTGTTGTTGTGCATGCGGGAGAGCTTGGCGCTGAAGGGCTCGGAGCATACGACGGCGCGAACACCTTCGACCTTGTTGGCGGCCAGGCTGATGCCGACGCCGGTACCGCAGATTAGGATACCCAGGTCGACGTCACCGTTGGCCACGGCCTTACCCACCTTGTAGCCGGCGATGGGGTAATCAAAGCTCTCGGAGGTGTCGGTGCCAAAGTTCACGACCTCGCAGCCGCGCTCCTTCAGGTGCTCGGAAATGATGTTCTTGAGCTCGACGGCGGCGTGGTCGTTGCCGATACCGATCTTCATGAGTGGTTCCTCTCTGGTCCGTGCGGCGGAATTGCTAAAGGTTTTACCGCGTTCGACTGCATGATAGCGCGTCTTTTGCCTAAACACTCGGGCGTTTTTTGGTCAAACGCTTTAGCGGACGCGAACATTAGCCCATCACGAAAAATGCCGCCAATTTGCTTCTGGCGGCCGTCTGCCGGAACTCGACTTGCGGTTTTTGGTGCCTTGTTATCAAATGGAGAAGTTGATACTTGCGAGAGCAACCCGTTATACAAGTAGGAGATACCTATGCCTGCCGATTCCCTTCGTGATACCGCGTTTTGCGATGTTTTGAACCGCGAGCTTGTCTGTGCGCTCGGCTGCACCGAGCCCATTGCCGTTGCCTATGCAGCGGCGCTGGCGAGCCAGACGCTCGGTTGCGAACCCGATCATATGGATGTTGCCTGCTCGGGCAACATCATCAAGAACGTAAAGAGCGTGACCGTGCCCAACTCGGGCGGTATGCACGGTATTGAGGCCGCGGCCGTGCTGGGTGCCGTGGGCGGTGACGCCAAGAGCGCGCTCGAGGTGCTCGAGAGTGTTGGCGATGCAGACCGTGCTCGCGTGACCGAGCTGCTCTCCGATGCCGACTACTGCGATGTGTCGCTTGTCGAGGGTGTGCCCAACCTCTACATTAAGGTGACTGCCACGGCCGGAGGTCATACTGCGGTCGTCGAGATCACCGACCATCACACCAATGTTACGTGCCATACACTCGATGGCATTCCGATGTGTGGCAAGTCGGTGGGGGAGTGTGCCGCCTGCGCCGAGCGCGTCGTGGCCGAGCGTGCCGCCGATAACGCCGATACGCCCATGTCGATTGAGTCTATCATTGACTTTATCGAGGACGGCGACATCGAGGGCGCCCGCGCTGCCGTTGAGCGTCAGATTGAGCTGAACGGCGCAATAAGCGCCGAGGGCCTGGCGCACGCTTGGGGCGCTGAGGTAGGCCGTACGCTGCTGGGCGCTCGTGCCGACGACGTCGCCTGCCGTGCCCGTGCCCGTGCGGCCGCCGGGTCCGATGCCCGCATGAACGGCTGTGCGCTGCCGGTCGCCATTGTGTGCGGCTCGGGCAACCAGGGTATTACCTGTGCGTTGCCCGTTATGGAATATGCCGACTACCTGCGCTGCGACCACGAGCGCCTGGTGCGCGCCGTGATGCTGTCTGATCTTATTGCCGTGCATATCAAGAGCTATATTGGTGCGCTCTCGGCGTTTTGCGGTGCTATTTGCGCTGCGTGTGGTGCCGGCGCGGCGATTACCTGGTTGTGCGGTGGCACGCGCGAGCAGATCGGCGCGACGGTCTCCAATACGCTCGGTAACGTGGGCGGCATCGTGTGCGATGGCGCCAAGGCAAGCTGCGCCGCTAAGATTTCCGCTGCCGTTGATGCGGCGATTCTGGGCCACGATATGGCCATGCAGGGCCGCGGCTTCCGTGCCGGCGAGGGCCTGATTCAGGATACGGTGGAAGAGACGATCGCCAGCATGGGCTATGTGGGCCGCGTTGGCATGAAGGATACCGACGTCGAGATCCTCAACATCATGATCGGCAAGACCATCGTCGACTGCTAGGGGCTCTGGGGCACTGCATCTTGTTGTTGAAACTATCGCGCTTGTGGCTGTAAAGCACCTGTCTGCATTGCGGACAGCGAGGATCTCGCGGTAGGTCACCAGGTCGTTCTCGCGCTTGATGCGCTCGAGGACGGTTGCGACAACAAGCGCCGCTATCGCCGGCAGGAACGCCGCAGCCGCGGCGAAGCCGGCGCCCCAGGTGCCCTCCATCCAGTTAAACGCCGGCGACAGTATCAGTGCGAACGCCACCGCCAGCCGCAGCATCCGCGTTCCCATGCGCTTGCGATCTCTTTCGACTGCCTCTTCCATAACGGTTACGTCTCCCTTCACGAGCGTGTCTATGGAGGTGTCGAATAGGATGCTCAGCATGAGCAGGCTCTGGACGTCCGGATACGTCTTGTCCCGCTCCCAGTTCGAGATCGTCTGACGCGACACGTAGAGTTTCTCGGCGAGCTGTTCTTGGGAGAGCCCCATCGCCTCGCGCCGCGTCTTGATCTGGTTGCTGATGTCCATCGTCACCTCCCGGTCGTGAAGGAGCGTCCCGCGAACACGTAGGGTGCGCTATCGAATCTGTTGTACATCATATGCGGCAAGGCTTGCCGGGCGCTGCAAAAACTGTTTTGCACGGGGTTTACCTGCATGATTGTTGCTGCGATGCGTGCCATCGCCGCGGGGAGATTTGGCTTGTGGAGGCTTGCGGGGCGATGGCTTAGCGATGCTGTCGAGCAATCGTCCAAGTGTACAGGCCCATGGCGGCGTAGCCGATTGCGGTATAGGCAACCCCATGGAACGCAAGGTCCTGGCTGCCCTCGACCTTGAGGGGAAACAGGACCGCGGGTCCGATTCCGAGCGCCGCGGGTACCCAGAAGAGCGTCCTCGCGGAGTTCGCGGCGAGCAGGCCGAGGGTGATTGCAGTTGCGGGGAGCACGGGGTAGATCAGCGCCATCATGGCGATCATGCCGGCATCGGGTGGGACGACCCTCACCAGGAGGACGGGGATTGCCCAGCAGGCGCCAACGATTGCGATCAATGCGATGAGGGACGCGCGTACGGTGACGTTCATGGGGCACCTCCTAACGGGAATCGCCCCCATTCTGGCATACATCTTCAGAATGGGGGCTAAGGGGGATACCATTTCGGGGAACGGGTGCGTACCCGCGCTTTTAACTCAGCATCTTGGCGAGCATGCCGATGCCGACGCCCACCAGTCCGCCGGCGATGGCGCCGATGATGATCTGCACCGCGTTGCGCGTGCCCTTGACCCAAGGGTTCATCTCGCGCTCACGGCGCCCCTCGAGCGTGTCGCGATCGACCTGCTCGCCGCGGCTAAACGCCAACACCTCGCGGTACGTGACGAGGTCGTGCTGCTTCTTCATGCGTTCCATATACACGAACGCCACGAGCATCACGACGAGCGCCACGGCGGCAAACGCCGCGGTGGGCGCGATGTGCATGCCCCAGCCCCATTCGAACTGGAACGCCGCCCACGCGCTCAGCACCAAAAACACGACCGCACTCACGACCGTGATTGTGGATAGGGCGTTGTACTTCTTGACCGCTTCGTTCATTACCTGTGCCATGGTTTCCACATCTCCTTTGATGAGGGAGTCCACGGTCACCCCGAACACGTTGGAAAGCAGCAGCAGGCTCTGGACATCCGGATACGTACGGCCGCACTCCCAGTTGCTGATGGTCTGGCGCGACACGTAGATGCGCTCCGCCAGATCGTCTTGGGACAGTCCGAGCTCCGTGCGATGCTCCTTGATGTGCGAGCCCAGCTCCATGCGTTTGCTCCCTAGAGGGTCGGGGTGACCCCTGTCGAGAGCCACCATGTCATTGACGCGAGCATCGTACCATCAAAGGTCTTTATATTTGACCCCCACGGGGCAAAATCGAGCTGTCAAAAGGCTTTATATACGACATCTAGCTGGGAAAAGAACGGTCCCCAAAGGCGGATGCCTCCGGGGACCGGTTGGTGCGTATAGAGGGGGCGAGCTTGCTTTGGGTTGGTGTTGGCCCCGCCGTTCGGCTCGACTTTGGAGCGGCGGGGCTCAGCTCTGCCTCGACCGCGGCGCGGGGCGCGGCTTTGTCCCGACGTCGGCAGCGGCCGAGCCCTGTCTTCCCGGCTTAGCCCTCTTCGCCTTTGGGCGTGCCCTTGAACGAGGGCTCTTTCTTCGGCAGCCTTCCCGCGCGTTTGAGGGCGTCTCGCAAGATCCATTCCACCTGACCGTTGGCGCTGCGCATCTCATCGTCCGCCCAGCGTTGGACGGCCTCCCAGATAGCGGGGTCTATACGGAGTGGATACTGCTTGCGTGCCATGACGTGCCTTCTTGTCGAATGTGCAATTTTGCACCCGTCCCCATATTACTCATTGGTGTTGGGGTTAGTACAGCGAGCCTGCGTTGAGCACCGGGTGCGCCTCGGATTCACCGCAGAGCACCACCATGAGGTTGCTGGCCATCTGCGCCTTGCGCTCGTCGTCGAGCTCGATGGTGCCGCCGGCAGCCATCTCCTTCACGGCCATGTCGACCATGGAGACCGCGCCCTCGACGATCTTCTTGCGTGCGGCGATGACGGCCTCGGCCTGCTGGCGGCGCAGCATCGCCTGGGCGATCTCGGGGGAGTAGGCGAGGTGCGTGAGACGTGCATCGTCGACCTCGACGCCGGCGGGCGCCAGGCGCATCGCGAGCTCGCGGCGCAGGGCTTCGGAGACCTCTTCCACATTGGCGCGCAGCGTGATGGCGCCGGCGGCATCGGACTCGTCCTCCAGGTGGTCGTAGGCGTACACGCTCGCCACGTGGCGCAGCGCCGTCTCGGCCTGCATGGCGACATAGCTCTGGTAGTCGTCGACGTCGAAGAGCGCCTTGGCGGTATCGGCGACGTGCCACACCACGACGGTTGCGATCTCGATGGGGTTGCCCATTTTGTCGTTGACCTTCAGGCGCTCGCCATTCAGGGTGCGCACGCGGGTGGAGATAGTGGTGGGGTTGCCCTTGGCGGCCTTCTGCGCCGCGGCCTTGGCGGCCTTGGAATCGCTCATCTCGAGCTCGATCATCTCGCCGATCCCGGCCGATCCGCCCATGCTCTTGCTAAAGAACGGGTTGGCCCAGAAGAAGCCCTCGTCGCGGACGGTGCCCACGTACTTGCCGAACAGGATGCACACGCGCGCCTGGCCGGGCTGCAGCGAGAAGAATCCGTTGAGTGGGATGAACCACAGGCAAAACGCGAGGATGCTGAGGCCGAGCCCCCATCCGTAGACTGCGGGCGCGTCGACGCCGTCGGGCGTGCTCGCGAGCCCGATGGTGCTCCAGATAAAGAGGCCGATGATGACGATGAGCGCCACCGCCACGGCGACGAGCATGCCGTAGCCCGACTTGGCCTTGAGTTGCTTTTCCACGCTCATTGTGAGTTCCTTTCATGACTGCGCCGGCGTTTGCATGACGTCCCCGGCGCCGCGCTCCAGATTGCGATGGGGAGGAGGCGAGTCCCCGAGCAGTCCGTGCGACTGCTGATTGCATTGTGATATCACATTGAGACCAAGTCAAGGAGAATCGGATGCCGTCTCTCATGGCATAAGTGGTTCGGGGCGCCCGGCATCTACGCTCCGTAGAGGTCTTCCTGTTGCATCTTGGCTCGCAAGTCCCTATAATAGATTCACTCACGGCTGAAGGTTTACCTCTAGATTTGGAAAGGGGAGCTGCACCATGCTTGCTTCCATGAGGATTTGGCTCTAGCCACGGTCGCGTGAGCGACCGGTACTTCGCTGCATACCACCGATCGCATCAAAGGATTATTCCATGACACAACCGAATCCCTGCGCTTCTTGGAAGCGCTCGCTCGCCATCGTCTGGATCGGCGAGTTCTTCTCCGTGCTCACGAGCTCCATTCTGCAGATGGGTCTCATCTGGCACGTCACCCTCACCACCGGCTCCGCGAGCGCCCTGTCGTTCGTGAGCCTGGCGGCCTTCTTGCCCATGGCGCTCCTCGGCGCCTTCGCGGGCACCATCGTGGACCGCACGTCCATCAAGCGTCTCATGATCGGCGCCGATCTCTTCATCGCGGCCGTGAGCCTCACGCTTGTCTTCGGCTCGCTTCGGGGCGACCTTTCTGTCGCCGTTGTGGCGGCGGTGCTGTTCGTCCGTGCGCTGGGCAGCACGCTCCATACGCCCGCCTTCAACGCGCTCACACCGCTCATCGCCCCGCCCGAGGTGCTCGGCAAGCTGGCGGGCATGCTGCAGTTCATGCAGTCGGGTAGCTATATCATCGGCAACGCCATCGCCGCTGCGGTCTACCCGGCGTTTGGTCTGACTTTCATGATCGCGCTCGATGTCGCCGGGGCGGTGCTCGCGAGCATCGCGGTGGCGACCTCCGGCATCAAGACGCCGGCGCCCGAGCGCCATACGCCCGAGGAGAACGCCGAGGCGTCGCACCGCGCGGTGCGGGCCTTCCTATTGGAGACGGCCAACGGGTACCGCGAGCTCAAACGCCATCACGGTCTGTTCGCCATGCTCTGGATCGGCTTCGCCTTCTCGGTCCTGTTCTCGCCCATATCCGCGCTGTTCCCGCTCATGGTGTTCGACCATTTTGGGGGCACCACTACGCAGTCGGCTATCGCGGAGATCGCGTTCTCGGTCGGCATGATCGCGGCGAGCGGCTGGATCGGGGCGACGGGTGGCCTTAAGAACCGCGCTCTTTCGTGCACGCTGGCCATCGGCCTCTTCGGAGCGGGCACGCTCGCGGGCGGCCTCGTGCCCCCTTCCGCGCTCGTTGTGTTTCTGGGGCTTACGTTCGCGATGGGGGTCTCGAGTCCGCTGTACAGCGCGCCGCAGATGGCGCTCATGCAGGAGCGCGTCGATCCCGAGTGCATGGGCCGCGTCTTCGGTCTGTACGGAGCGGTCTGCAGCTGGGCTATGCCCGTGGGGCTCGTCGCATCGACCTTGTTCGCGGACGCCATCGGCGTAAGCGCGTGCTTCGTGCTCATCGGTGCTGCAATGGTGATCCTAGCAGGCATCACCTGGGCGATCCCGAGCATCCGCAAGATTGGGTAGCGCTCTGGCGGAGTGCGTTTCGTTTCGGACGGCTCGTAGGGTCGCTGCGACGTGAAGGGTGGTCGACGGTGCGCCTGCGAGGGCGCCGTCGACCACCCTTTTGTTTAATTCGTCTGGCCCGGCGCCGATCATCATCTGTTCGTCGGGCGATTGCGATGCCGCCGCTTGCCGATACGCGGCTCCTTACGTTGTGCGCATCCCATCGTTCTGGCAGCGTTTCCTGCAGTTAATCTCCAGAGCTCGAGGCGGTGGCCCCTATGAGTAATCTGCTCGAATCCATTCTGCGCGTCGGTATGACCGTGTTCATCGTCGGCCCGCTCACTGCATGGGTCGCCCGCCGCGGCGCGCGCGAGCGCAGCGAGGCAACGGACAGCCTCGATTGCTTCACGGTGCGCATGCCCGCAGCCATCCGCACGATCATCGCCTGCTGCGCCGTCGCGTTCGAACTGCTCATGCTGGGTGTCTACGTCTGGCAGGGCGTCTCGCTGGGCGAGTGGGACCACGAACTTGTGTGGTTCGGTCATGCCATGGCGCTCGCGGGTATGGCTATCTGGGCCTTGCTGAGCATCCCGCGTATCGACGTGGACGGTGGGCGCATTCTCTCGCGTAACGCCTTCGGCATCCGCAAGGAGACGACGTTTGGCAACATCACCCGTGCAACGCTTCACGCGCAGATGATGAGGATCGACCTGTTCGAGGGCGACCGGAAGTTCTGCTCGATAAGCCTCGAGGGGGTGTGCTCGCTCAACCTCCTCGCCCGTCTGGAGGAAGAGGGCATCGAAGTCTCGGACGCCGTCGACGGTCCCATGACCAAGGCGGGCCTGTGTTGGTCTGCCATCAAGCCGTTGACGATTGTTTTCAACGGCATGGCCCTCGTCTTCTCGCTCGTCCTCGCCTTCATGGCGGTCTTCACCGACGAGGGTGCGCGCCTGCTCGTGCTCATCCCGTTCCTGTTCCTGTTCATAGGGGGGGGTTCCTGCCCCTGCTCATGCTCGGCATGCCGGCCCGCGGCATCCTCGAGATCGGCAGGCAGGAGCGCGCGCTCGGTTTCTCCTTCTCCGAGGAGATGGCAAGCCGAGGTGCCACGGGTACTTCGCTTGTCGATGACGATTGGTTCATCGAGATCAGCAACGCCCGCGTCGTGGCGTTTCGCCGCGATTACCTCAAGAAGATCACGGCGCACGAGAACAGCGAGAGCGGCGACCGCTGCACGGTGACCACGAGGGGTGGTCGCAAAATCAAGGTGTATGCAAGCGGGCAGCACGCTCGAGGACCTGCGCACGTGGTTCAAACAGGGTGCCAAGGTCAGAAGCACACTCGACCGCGCGGGGGACGCACTCGAGGCGACCGTTTGATTGGGTTGCCTGCCAAGGATCCAAAACGGGAAGGGGCGCTGTCGGCGCCCCTTGTCATACCAGGCCCGCTGGCCAGCGAGAGGCCTGCAGGTCGACATGTCCGTTGGCGAGGAAGGCAACGCCTTCGTCCTCGAGCAGTGTGCGCTGCGCCTCGGGCCCACCGAAGGCGAACCCCTCCGCGAGGCGTCCGTCGGCGAATACGATGCGATGACAGGGGATGGTGCCGGGTTCCGGATTGACGTGCAGGGCGTATCCCACGTATCGGGCTCGACGGGGCTCACCAACGAGCTTGGCGATCTGACCATATGTGGCAACCATGCCGCAGGGCACCTGGCGTACCATGTCGTATACGCGGTTGAAGAATCCGTCGGTGTCCCGGTCTGCCATGCCGCCCTCACTTTCAATCGATATCGCCATTGTAGTCAAGAAAGGCGCCCCACATGCGCGGGGCGCCTTTCCAAAGAGGTGTTGCGCGAGGGGAGGGAAGGCGCAACGTTCGTGTCGAAGGTCTTTAATTCGCCTGTGCCTTCATTAAGTTACCTATAGCTAATTCTCTGAGACCCAAGTCGTAGACCGACGAGCACACAGCCTCTCCATAAGTTAATCAAGGGTTACAAATAGAAAGACACAGTGACATGTGGTCGTTGGGGTTCAAGGAATCGCTCGATGAGTTCGGAGAACGCACCCTCAGTCCCAGCCGTTTCAAGGACGACATCGCAATACGGCCGCACGTCGTCGGTGACATTCGCCACGCCGACGCCCAGTCCCGCCGCCTTGATCATGGAGAGGTCGTTTGCGGAATCACCAACGGCGATGACCTCGGACATCGGAATTCCCAGCATATCGGCAAGGCGCGTGAGCCCCGTCCCTTTGTCAACGCCTGCGGGCATGAGTTCGAGGTAGCGCTTGGAGGAGAAGGTGATGTCAACGCCGAGTCGCTCGGCCATCGGCGCGAGCTTGCGGCCCAATTCCTGCAGCTCATCGAAGTCCCAGTCGACGTACAGGATCTTCACGATGCCACGGCCTTCAAGGAATGAGAGGTCGGGATGGTCAGATCCGCGAAAATGAGTGACCCCGGTGATCGATTCCAGATAGTCGCGCTCCCGTGTGGGTGCGTCATTCACGAACACGTGGCCGTCGGCGACGTTGACGTGCATGCAGAGTCCGAGTTCGAGCCCCTTTGCATAGATCGCGTTCGCGCATTCGTTGGAAAGGCCGCAGGTGGTGAGCGGGGTGGGGTCTCCCACGCGGTTGATGAAGCCGCCGTTATAGGAGAGCACATAGCCGTCTTCGATCAGCTCGCGGGCCTCCCCCGAGAAGTTGTCCATGATAGAGGAATACCATCGCCCGCTCGAAGGGACGAACAGCACACCGAGCTCCCTCATGCGTTTGAGTGCTCGGAGATTGGACGCCGGGATGGCGTGGTCGGCGTCGAGAAACGTCTCATCCATATCGCTGGCAACAAGTCGGTACATGCAATCCCCCATACAACGTAAAAAACGAGGCGGGCTTATTATCGCCCACCTCGTAAGACCTTGGCTATGTCGAAGGCGTGGACACGTGAAGATGGCCCATTCGCGTGTCGCGGCGCGTTTCCGCGAGCCGGATGGCTTAGTACACCATTCCCATGGCTTCGCGTACCTCGGCGAGCGTCGCCTCGGCGACCTCGTTGGCACGGCGATTGCCCTCGCGTAGGACGTCCTTGACGTAGTCCATATCCTGGACCAGTTCCTCGCGGCGGGCGCGGATGGGGGCAAAGTGCTCGTTCACGCTCTCGGTGACGTACTTCTTGAGCGCGCCTGCGCCGCCCATGCCGATCTCCTCGGCGATCTCGACCTCGGAGCGGCCGGTGCAGATGGCGGCGGTGGAGAGCAGGCCGGACACACCGTGACGGGCTTCGGGGTCGAACGTGATCATGCGCTCGCCGTCGGTCTGGCTCTTCTTGATGCGCTTGGCCGTCTCCTCGGCGGTCATGGAGATGTTGATGGCGTTGCCGTAGGACTTGCTCATCTTGCGCCCGTCAAGGCCGGGCAGCAGCGGCGTATCGGACAGCAGCGCGTCGACCTCGGGGAACACCTTGCCGTAGCGGTTGTTGAACTTGCGTGCGATGGTGCGGGTGAGCTCGATGTGCAGCAGCTGGTCGCGCCCGACCGGCACGACGTTGCCCTTGCAGAACAAGATGTCGCACGCCTGGTGCACGGGGTAGGTGAGCAAAAGGCCGGTGAGCTCATGGCCGCTGGCCTCCATCTCGGCCTTGACGATGGGGTTGCGCTGCAGCAGGGCCTCGGAGACGAGCGACAAGAACGGCAGCATGAGCTGGTTTGCCGCGGGCACGGCGGAGTGCGTGTAGATCATCGTCTTGTCGGGGTCCAGGCCGCAGGCCAGGTAGTCGATGACCATGTTGTAGACGTTGTCCTAGATGTTGTCGGTGCTGTCGCGGTCGGTGATGACCTGGTAGTCGGCGATGAGCACGTTGGTGTGGACGCCCATGTCCTGCAGCTCGACACGGCTCTTGAGCGTGCCGAAGTAGTGGCCGAGGTGCAGGCGGCCGGTGGGGCGGTCGCCGGTGAGCATGGTGTACTTCTCGGGGTGCTGCGGCAGGTCGGCGCGGATCTGGTTGCTGCGCTCGAGGCTGACCTCATAGCTGAGCTCGTTGGGCATGCTGTCTCCTTTTGGGTTGAGTGCCTGGCCGGCATTGTCGGTCTTGGTTGAAGATGAAGCTACCAGAGAAACGGCGTCTCTTGCCGGAATCAACGATGGTTTTCGCCGTGTCGTCCCGCAGGGTCGTTTCCCTTCTTGGGAAGGAGCCCCTCGATATGCTCGAGCCGCTCCTCATGGGCCGCGTGCGCCGCGCGCTCCTCGGCGGCGAAAGCGGGGTCTTCGGGCGTGACGGTCTCATCTCGCTGTCGACTCCGGTACCACCGCGACGGCGCTCCTGAGCCTGCTCGTCGACAAGCCGGTGACTATCTACACCACCAACGGCTATGCATGTCGGTTTACGGGCGAGCTTGCTGCTAAGGTGGTGGTAATTGGCGGCGACTTCAACCCCGTTACCTGCTCGCTCACCGGTCCTATGGTTGAGAGCGCGCTGCGCGAGCTGTACTTTGACCGGGCGTTTATAGGTGTCAATGCGGTGGACGAGGACCGCGGCATCATGACGCCAGGTTATCCCGAGGCTATCAAAAAACGTATCGTGATGCAGAATTCCCAAGCGAGTTGCGTACTCGCCGATAGCTCCAAGTACCACGTGTTTTCAAATGTAAAGGTGTGCGACCTGGAGGGCTTTACTGTTATTTCCGACAGGCGCGACTCCAAAATCGGCGAACGCGTCAAAATGATCACGGCCTAGGACACTGGGGCATCGCATCTTGCCCTCAAGCCGTTGCCCACGTAACGAAGCGTGGGGCAAACGTGCGCCCCATTCCTGATTTGGGGACTAGCTTAGTTCGTCGGCTATTTGGTGCTCGTAGAAGGCTTCTACTACGGCGTTAAAGTCGCGGGCGAAGTCTTCCATGGTTCCACGCCAGGTGGCTCGGCCGGGCTTTCCTTGGCCCACATAGGCGGTTTGAATGCCGCAGGCGGGGCTGGGGAAATCGCGCTTGGGGTCGTTGCCCACCATGAGAACCTCATGTGGCTCGAGCCCCATGACCTGCAGCTGCCCTAGATAATATGTGGCATCGGGCTTGCAGCGCGTGGCGTTGCCCATGTGCGTTACGAGCTCGAAGGGCGCGTCTGTCAGCTCGCCCCAGCCCATGCGGCACTCGATGGCCCCTTGGGGAAAGCTGGGGTTGGTGAAGAGCGCGCAGCGCAGCCCCGCGTCCTGTACGGCTTGAAGCGCGGCGTGCGCACCCGGCATGGCGTGGGCATTGATGGCATCGTCATTCTTGTACGGGAGAACTTCGCGTTCATAGTAGGTAAAAGCCTCATAGATGAGTGGGTCCGAGAGGCAGATGCCGCACCTGCGCTCGACCTCGGTGCGGTAAAACTCAAGATTGGTGCGATTGTCCGTGCCGCTTCGGCGATTGGCGTTGAGGTCGACCAGGATGGTGCCGAGGCGTGCCATCGTACCACCGCGGCTGCATCGTCCGATATCCGCGAGCATTGACGAGACATCCTTAAAATAGCGAAGGATAAACGCGTTGAGATTGATGCTGAGAAGCGTCTCGTCCATATCGAAAACGACTGCTTTGAGCACGCGGGCACCTTTCTCGAAAAATCGTTTAGAACGTGGGCTCCGGATACTTTACCCCAAAGCCGTATACTCAACTGCTTATCGTCAACTTATGGAGACGGTCGTTCACAAGATTGCGAAAAAGTCTCCATACGAGTAAAAAATCGCAGTTCACGCTTGAAATCGAAGTGATTTCCACGTAACCTATACGAACGTGATTGCATAAGCGTCACATTAGTATCTGTCGGCTCCCGAGTGTTCCTAAACGTTGTGTGCTTGTCGCACCCTTCTGTAGGTCCTAGCAATCGGGGCCCCGTAGTTCGAAAGGGGTCCACCTTTGAGTGAGATTCAGAACTCGTCCATTTTCTCTCTTGACGATGTCAACGAGGAGGAGATGAACAACCTCATCGACGGTACGATTACCGACTTTGATGAGGGCGATCTCGTTAACGGTACTGTCGTTAAGATCGAGCATGACGAGGTGCTCGTTGACATCGGATTCAAGTCCGAGGGCGTTATCCCGGTCCGCGAGCTGTCCATCCGCAAGGACGCTAACCCTGCAGACATCGTTGCACTCGGTGATTCCATCGAGGCCCTGGTTCTCCAGAAGGAGGACAAGGACGGTCGTCTGGTCCTTTCCAAGAAGCGTGCCGAGTACGAGCGTGCTTGGAACCGCATCGAGGAGAAGTTCAACTCCGGCGAGAACGTCGAGGGCGAGGTTATCGAGGTTGTCAAGGGCGGCCTGATCCTCGACATCGGCCTGCGTGGCTTCCTGCCCGCTTCCCTCGTCGACCTCCGTCGCGTCAAGGACCTCACCTCCTACATGGGCACCCGCATCGAGGCCCGCGTCATCGAGATGGACCGCAACCGCAACAACGTCGTTCTCTCCCGTCGCGTCGTGCTTGAGGAGTCCCGTAAGGCCGAGCGTTCCGAGATCCTGTCCAAGCTCAAGTCTGGCATGCGTCTCCAGGGCACCGTTTCCTCCATCGTCGACTTCGGCGCCTTCGTCGACCTCGGCGGTATCGACGGTCTCATCCACATCTCCGAGCTCTCCTGGAACCACGTCAACCATCCTTCCGAGGTTGTCAAGGTCGGCCAGGAGGTCGAGGTCGAGGTTCTCGACGTCGATCTCAACCGCGAGCGCATCTCCCTGGGTCTCAAGCAGACCACCGAGGATCCGTGGCGCGCACTGGTCAAGAAGTACCCCGTCGGCGCTATCGTCGAGGGCACGGTGACCAAGCTTGTCCCGTTTGGCGCTTTCGTCGATCTGGGCGAGGGCATCGAGGGCCTGGTGCACATCTCCGAGATGGCCAACAAGCACGTCGACCAGCCTTCTCAGGTCACCCACGTGGGCGACAAGGTTCAGGTCAAGGTCATGGAGATCGACCTCGACCGTCGTCGTATCTCCCTGTCGATGAAGTCCGCTGCTGAGACTCTGGGCGTCGAGATCGAGGTTACCCCGCTGCCTTCCGAGAAGAAGGACGAGGAGACCGACGCCGAGTAAATCGGTTTGACGATCACTTGCTTTAAGGGATCCGTCCGCAATGGACGGGTCCCTTTTTGCGTTTGCCGGTGAGGTGCGCAATGCTACTCGTGCGCAATGCTGTCCGGGCTGTTCACAGGCTATTGGGTTGTCGGTGCATGAAAATGCCGACATCCCGCCTCGGGGAGGAGGCGGGAACGCACCGAGTAGACGGAGGGGTGCGGAGCGCGGTCGCGTCTCGACTGGCGACGTTGCCCATCGACAACCCTATTGTACTGCATGGCATGGTTCTTGGTATATCGTGTCGAACGCTTGTGTTGTGCCTTTGCCTGCGGCAACGGTGTGTTACACTCTTGCACTGCTGAGTGGGCCAGACGGTCGCGCGATGTGCTGCTTGCGGCACGCGTGAGGAAAGTCCGGGCTCCAGAGGGCGGGATGCCGGCTAACGGCCGGGCGGAGTGATCCGACGGAAAGCGCCGCAGAAAAGAAGACTCCCACCTGCGCCGCAAGGCGTAAAGGGAAAAGCTGAAACGGTGGTGTAAGAGACCACCAGCGTCGTGGCAACACGGCGGCTTGGCAAGCCCCATCCGGAGCAAGCGCGAATAGGAACGCTATGGGCCGGCCCGGTCCGCGTTCGGGTAGCGTGCGTGGAGCTGCACGGTAACGTGCAGACAAGATAAATGACCGTTCACGACAGAACCCGGCTTATAGGCCCACTCGGCACTTTGTTGACGCTGCGAACCCGTCAGCGCGACAATCTGCCTTTCAAGCCTTCGGGCATGACCATAAGGTCAATGCCCTCGTCTTTCAAGGCACCTTGCTCGCGCTGACGGGTTCTCGCTTTCGTTGACGGAATCATCGGCGGTTCCGTTCTTGGCATCTCGCTGTTTTTGCCTGGTCATCGGCAGCCTCATTTCTGTTGCAATCTCGTCTTTCAAGGCACCTTGCTCGCGCTGACGGGTTCTCGCTGTTGGTGACGACATCATTGGCGTTTTCGCTCTTGTTGGCGAGGACAACGGTGCTGTCTTTGCCGTATTATTGAGGCTGTTTGTTGCCGCGCTTAGTTTTGTTGAGGGGCTTTGTTGGACAGCTACTTTACTCTGCGATCGAATATTGAGGCTTCTGGCGAGTTTGTGGATCGCAAGAGCCGGTTTATTGCCCAGCTGGTCCATATTGAATCCGAGGATGAGGCGAATGCCTTCATCGAGATGGTTCGCAAGCGTCATTACGACGCTCGACACAATGTTCCCGCGTGGATTTTGGTCGATGGACGCGAGCGTCAGAGTGATGACGGTGAGCCGAGCCGCACGAGCGGCATGCCGACGCTCGAGGTGTTGCGCGGCGCTGGGCTCAAAAATGTTTGCTGCGTGGTGACGCGCTATTTTGGCGGCACGCTGTTGGGGCCCGGTGGCTTGGTGCGCGCCTATACCGCGGCGACGCAGGCGGCGGTGGCAGCTGCTCAGGAGGCAGGGCAGGTCGTTGAGATGACGAGCGTCGTGCCTGTTGACGTGCACGTGGCCTATCCGCAGTATGAGCAGGTGCTTCGTTTGGCGCAGGATTCGGGTGCCAAGGTTTCGGATACCGATTACGCGGATACCGTGACGATTCATTTGGTGTTTAAGGCGGGGGAGCAGGAGCCGTTTTGCGCTAAGATGCGCGAGCTTATGGCGGGGCGCGAGGAGATTGAGGTCGGCGCTCCCAAATTTGCCGAGTTCTAACGGCGACGGCCGGCGTGCTTTTGGATGAATCCCAAGCACGCCGGCCGTCGTTTTCTGTTGCCGCCGTTTACTCGGCGAGCTGCTTTAGCACATCGCAGGCGATCTCGACGGCGTCGTCGATGCAGCCGGGGCAGCTGCGGAGCGGACCATTGTCCGATCCGATGCCCTTGAGCGTGCCGCAGACGGTCGTCGTGTTTTTCGTTTTAAAACGCTTGGCGATTTCGCGCGACAGCTTGTAAGTCTGGCCCTTGGTCTTGGGGTTTTCCATGCCGTCGCTCATTACAGCGCCCATGATGGCCACGGCGCCCGAGATAGCGCCGCAGGTCTCGGTCATGCCGCCCATGCCGGCGCCAAAGCCCTCGGTGAGGATAAAGGCAGTCTGGGGGTCGAGCCCGACGGCGGGTGCGAGCGTGCAGGCGACGGCCTGTGCGCAGTTAAAGCCGCAGGCGTGGTATTCGGCAGCCTGAGCCTGACAGGCGGTGATGTCGAGCTGGGCAGTATCGATTTGCTTCATCGTTGTCTCCTCGGTAACGGTTACTCGCCTATGGTACCCTTGCCGATGCATTTGTTCATCGAAAGCCTCATGTATGCCTCATTTTTATCTATCGAATAAATGCCAAAATCTGCGATAAATGCCCCCGGTTGATTTGTCTCATAACCTACCTTGGGGATGGGTTGAGAGGGGTGCGGGGTAGCGGTATCGTGAACCGGATAAAAATGTAACCCAGGCAAGGGAGCTAGATATGAGCGAGCAGACCATCGGTACGACATGTGTTCAGGGCGGCTATCACCCGGGAGATGCGGAGCCGCGCCAGGTGCCCATCTACCAGTCCACCACGTGGAAGTATGACACGTCCGAGCACATGGGCAAGCTGTTTGACCTGGAGGAGTCTGGCTATTTCTACAGCCGTCTGCAGAACCCTACGTGCGATCTGGTTGCCGCCAAGATCTGCGAGATGGAGGGCGGCACCGCTGCGATGCTCACGAGCTCGGGTATGGCCGCGAACTTCCTCGCGATCTTTAACGTGGCCGGCGCCGGCGATCATGTGGTCGCAAGCTCGGCCATCTACGGCGGTACCTACAACCTGCTTGCCCATACCATGGGTCGTATGGGCGTTACCTGCACGTTCGTTGCCCCCGATTGCACCGATGAGGAGCTCGAGGCAGCCTTTGAGCCCAATACCAAGCTCGTCTTTGGCGAGACGATCGCCAACCCCGCCCTTGCCGTGCTCGATATTGAGCGCTTTGCCAAGGCCGCGCATGACCACGGCGTGCCGCTGATGGTCGACAACACCTTCCCGACGCCCGTGATGTGCCGTCCCTTTGAGTGGGGCGCCGATATCGTTACGCACTCCACCACCAAGTACATGGATGGACATGGGGCCTGCCTGGGCGGCGTGATCGTCGACCACGGCCAGTTTGATTGGATGGCCCATGCGGACAAGTTCCCGGGTCTCACCACGCCCGATGAGAGCTACCACGGCGTGACCTATGCCGAGAAGTTTGGTCGCGAGGGCGCCTTCATTACCAAGGCAACCGCTCAGCTCATGCGCGACCTCGGCCCCATGCAGAACCCGCAGGCGGCGTTTTTCCTGAACAGCTCGCTCGAGAGCCTGCATGTGCGCATGCCGCGTCATTGCGAGAACGGCCTGGCTGTTGCCAAGTTCCTGCAGAGCCATCCCAAGGTGCGCTTCGTGAGCTATCCGGGTCTGGAGGGCGACAAGTACTATGACCTAGCTCAAAAGTACATGCCCAACGGTACCTGCGGCGTTGTGAGCTTTGGCTTTAACGGTGGTCGCGCGGCGGCCGAGACCTTTATGAAGAGCCTCAAGCTCGCTCAGATCGCCACGCATGTGGCCGACGCCCGCACTTGCTGCCTGCATCCCGCTAACGCCACGCACCGCCAGATGAACGATGAGGAGCTTATCGCCTGTGGCATCTCCGCCGACATGGTGCGCCTGTCGTGCGGCCTCGAGGACACGGCCGATCTGATTGCCGACCTTGAGCAGGCGCTCGAGCAGTGCTAGGCTAGCGTTCGTGCAAGGCGCCGATGCCGGCAGAAAGCTTCGGCGACCTTTAGCTCCGATACCTTAGGCGGGGCCCCAATCGCGACTGTTTGCAGGCGATTGGGGCCCCGTTTTTGTGTTGCGCCACTCGAAAGGATGGATATGGAGAAAACCGCAGAGCAACTGCACCGCGAACACATCGCTCTTGAGGGAGACACCCATGGCAAGAACAAATGGGCGATTCTGTTTACGGTGCTCATCATGACGTTTATGGTGTGTCTGGATTCGACCGTCGTGACCGTGGCGCTGCCCGTGATGCAAAAGGAGCTGGGCGTGGGCCTCGATCGCATTCAGCTGGTAAGCTCGGTGTATCTGCTTGCGGCTTGTGCGGCGATGCGGCTTTGTGGTGCGATGCGGCTTGTGGGGCGGGCGGGGGTCGGTCCGTGGTAGACTATCGAGCAACGTTTATTAATCGCGCGGTATCGTTGCCGCGAGAAGGGGTTGCGCCATGCAGGAGCTTGAGGACCGTATTCGCCATGACGGCATCGTAAAGGCCGGTAATGTCCTTAAGGTTGATGCTTTCCTCAACCACCAGTGCGACGTTGATCTGTTTGACCACATGGGCGCCGAGTGGGCCCGTCTGTTCGAGGATGTCGAGATTAACAAGATCCTTACGATCGAGGCTTCGGGCATTGGCATGGCCTGCATCGCATCCCAGCATTTTGGCGGCGTGCCGGTGGTCTTTGCCAAGAAGGCGCAGTCCATCAACCTCGACGGCGAGCAGTATGCCACGACCATCTATTCCTTTACCAAGCAGAAGGAGTACCCGGTCATCGTTGGCAAGCGCTTCCTGTCCGAGGGTGACAAGGTCCTGATTATCGACGACTTCCTGGCCAACGGATGCGCGCTCGAGGGTCTTATCAAGATCTGCGAGGCTGCGGGTGCCGAGGTGTCCGGCATTGGCATTGCGGTGGAGAAGGGTTTCCAGGGCGGTGGCGATAAGCTCCGCGAGCGCGGCTTCCGTGTTGAGAGCCTGGCCCGTATCGCCGATATGGACTGCGAGAACGGCGAGATCACCTTCGCCTAGGCTCGTAACACAAGCGATTGGTATGCGATGTGACAAAGGGACTGTCCCTTTGTCACATTTTTTGTATGAGGGGAGGTGTTGATATGGATGAGAACACGATGGGATGGCGTGAGTATGCGCGCTATGCCGAGATGTCGGTCGAGGAGCTGGCGCGCGATTGCGAGGTGCAGGTGTTTCGCGCGACGGGTCCGGGCGGGCAAGGCGTGAACACGACGGACTCGGCGGTGCGCATGAAACATATCCCTACGGGGATTACCGTGACGGCGCGCGAGAGTCGCAGTCAGTTCCAAAATCGTAGCTGCTGTTTACGTAAGCTACACGCTGAGCTTGAGCGTCGCGGGCGTCCACCGCGTCGACGCGTAAAGACCAAGGTGCCTCAGCGCTCTCGCCAGCGCAGACTTAATGACAAGCACTTCAACGCCATTAAAAAGGCCAACCGCCGCAAGCCGGGCGGGGAGGAGTGATCTTCTCGATAAGTTGCGGTGAAATAGGGGTGGTTAGCGGGTTGGACGCCAGACTTGGAGGGCGCCGGGTAGGATGTCGACTTCGATGCGCGAGGCGATAACAGGTTCGCCGTCGGCCTGGATGGGGTAGTCGGGCTCCTCAAAGGTAAGCTCGGCATGGCGGCAGCGGCGCATGCAAACCGGTGGCAACTTGGTATGGTGGCCGTCCTTGGCCGAAAGAAACATGGGAAGCGCGACCGCACGCGGAACGGGGCCGCAGGCGTAGCAAACGTCGAGCATGCCGTCGCACGGGTCGGCGTCGGGACAGATGCGATAGCCCGAGCCATAGGTGGGGCCCAGCTGAATCGCCATGATGATCGCCCTCACGCGCTCGGCGGGCGCGCCGTCAAAGCTGACTGTCATGGGGTAGTTGCGATAGCGCAGGCCAAACTGTTCAAGTCCCGAGAGGGTGTAGAGCGGAGCGCCGGTGAGGCCCGTCTTTTTGCGCAGCTCGGTGGTGCCAAGGCCGATGGCGGCGTCAATACCGACGGAGAGCGTCTGGTCGTAGTACTCAACGGAAGCCTCGCCGCTACCGCTTGCGGGGTTCCATGAGCGAATGCGACCGATGTCCTGACGCTGCAGCTCGCAGGTGAGCAGCGCGCCAAAATCCTTGCCGGAGAAATCTTCTATACCGAGCGTTTGGGCAAAATCGTTGCCGGAACCCACGGGTAGGATGGCAAGAGCGGGGCGGGGGTCCTCCTTTTGTGCCATAAGCCCGTTGACGACCTCGTGGATCACGCCGTCGCCGCCAAGGGCGATAACGGTGCGATAGCCCTGAGCCTGTGCGGCCAGCTCCTTGGCGTGTCCCATACACTCGGTCAATACCAGGTCAAACTGGGATGCGCGTGCAGTCATGTCCAAAAAGCGTTGCAGGCGCTCGGCAACTTCGCGCGCCGCACCCGATTGGGCGGCGGGGTTGGCGATGATGAGCGTTCGACCAAAATCAGTTGCGTGCATGGGCGACTCCCGGCGTATGGCGTGACGGTGCGGTCGCGCTCGGGTCGAATTGTCCCCCGATTGTGGCTGCACGGCGAATACTTACGTCTACTCTATCAGGTCGTTGTGGCGCTCGATAGCATCCGCTACCGTACCGCCCTCGTCCACTATAAGCGAACGGCGCTTGGGTGAGATGATGCGCTGGGCAGGGTACACGCCGCGGTGTCCGCCGGCGAGGTAGCTGATAAAGGCCACGATGACAAAGAACCCGGCGGCCGTGCCGTGGAACAGGTCGATGGCCATCATGCAGGTGGTGATGGGCACGTTAAGGCCGGCACAGAACACGCCGAGCATGCCGAGAGCCGCCAGAAAACTGGGGTCGAGCCCGGTAAGGCAACCGATCCAGCCACCGAGTGCCGCACCGATGCCAAACAGGGGCGTGACCTCGCCGCCTTGGAAACCGGCACCCAGGGTGAGTGCCGTTACGACGAGCTTGATGGCGGCGTCGGCGAGGGTGGTGTTGCCGGCAAACCCGGCGCCCGAAAGCCACGTGGAAAGGCCGGCGTAGTCCCAGGCGTCGAGGAGAGCATAGACAGCCAAAACCACGAGTGCGCCTATAAGTGCGCGAACGAGGTAATTGGTGATAAAGCGACCGTACAGGCTCTTGACGGTTCGAACCGCCCAGGCAAAGAGGCGTGCCGTCAGACCGAAGATAATGGCGCTGATAACAACGATAACGACCGTTTTGGGCGTCATGGCGGGAACGCTGGCGATGGCATTCGCTTCGTACTCGGTACCCAGGGCGAGTGATGTAAAGTAGCCGGTAAACGAGGCGACCAGGCAGTAGATCCCTGCGGTGTAGTCGATCTTGCCGATAAAGCACATCTCCATGCCAAAGAAAGCTCCGGCAAGGGGAGAGCCGAATACGGCGCCAAAGGCCGACGAGATGCCGGCGAGCATGAGGTCGTGGTGGTCATGCTTTTTGAGGTGGGCGAGGCTTGAGATGTTGCTGGCGATGGTGCCGCCAATCTGCACCGCGGCTCCCTCGCGACCGGCCGATCCGCCCGTTAGGTGCGTGAGCGTGGAGCAGACGAAGGTGAGGACGGCCATGCGCTTATGGATGAGGCGTGTGCCCAGAGCGGAGTCGATGACCAGGTTGTTACCGCGTTTGGCGGCAAGACCGTGGTTTTTGTACGCCCATGCGGTGGCAACGCCCACAACGGGAAGCAGCGCGTAAATCCACGTATGGTGCTCGCGATAGTCGGTCGCGATATTCAACGAGGCCAAAAACGCCCAAGCGGCAACGCCCATGGCGAGCGAGACGATGACGACGAGTACGAGCAACTTAGCGCTCGCGAGTAGGTTGTGGGCATTGCGGCGCGTGTCGGCAGCCAAGAGATGCTCGGAGCGGGTGAGCTGTTGCCTGCCTGCCATGATGACGTCGTTCAGGGAGAAAAAGCCGTCGTCGTCGAGCGGCTGGGAATGATCCTGCGCCTCGTTTGCGCTTTCGGGTTTGTCGGTAAAAGCCATACGGTCCTCTTTTAGGTTGCAACACGAGCATTATAGAACGTGCCAAACGTGACAAACCGGCAGGTTGGTTTCGGTTCTGTTTCGCGGCTTGCGGCCGACAGATGTATTCGAGAACGTGGGTCGTTTCGCCGCCGTGCGGCAGGGGATTATACTGAGACAAGCATAAAGAATTGGCGCCCCCGTTGTGCGCTGTGGCATTAAGAGGTGCATATGGCAGAGAAACTCATTCCGCTGGAGGACGCGCAGTCGATTGTTCTGTCGCACGTTGCTCCGACCGGTCTCGTCGAGATTCCCGTGTGGCAGGCCGCCGGCCTTCCCTTGGCCGAGGACGCGGTGGCCGATATCGACATTTCACCGTTTGCCAACAGCGCTATGGACGGATATGCCGTGCGCGCCGTCGACCTCGCCAAAGCGTCCACCGATGCGCCCGTGACGCTTTCTGTCGTGGGGCACGAGGCGGCGGGCCATGTCTTTGAGGGCGCAATCGGCGCGGGCGACACGGTTCGTATCATGACGGGCGCGCCGGTACCCGAAGGTGCCGATGCCGTGGTGAAGTACGAGATCGTCGATGTGCTCGACGGTGACGGCAACGAGGGTTCGCGTGTGAGATTCTCGGCGCCTGCCAAGGTGGGGGAGAACGTTCGATCGGCTGCTGAGGAAGCGCATGCTGGCGACGTCGTGATGTACGCTGGAGAGGTTGTGGCTCCGGCGGGCGCCGGCTTGCTGGCGAGTGCCGGGTATGCGAGCGTGAAGGTGCATGCCGCTCCGCGCGTGGGCATTATCTCGCTGGGGACGGAACTGGTCGCACCGAGTAACGTGCCGGCGCGCGGGCAGATTCGCGACTCCAACTCGTCGGCGTTGATGGCCGAGGCGCTCGATGCAGGAGCCGAGCCCGTGTTCTACGGCATTGCGCCCGATGATGAGCAGGCGATTGCCGAGTTGGTGCATCGCGCCGCGCAGGACTGCGATTTTGTCATTACGAGTGGTGGCGCCTCTGCGGGTGATTACGACTATGTGACGGCGCTCGTTCGGCGCGAGGGCGAGGTGCTGTTCGACCGCATCTCGATGCGTCCCGGCAAGGCCATCACGTTTGGCCTGCTTGGGGGCAAGCCATATTTGGGACTTTCGGGCAATCCCGCGGCGGCGTATGTGGGCTTTGAGATGCTTGCCCGCCCGGCGATCCGCAAGATGCGCGGCTTTGCCGAGGGCGTGCGTCCCGTGCAGCAGGCGAAGCTCACACACGGCGTGAAGAAGCGACAGCATCGCCGCTTCTTCGATCGTGCCACGGTTTTGCGCGACCCCGAGACCGGTGAGCTGTTGGTGACCGAGGCCAAGACGCAGAATTCGGCGCTGCTCGGCACGATGCAGCGGGCCAACTGCCTGCTGCGTATTGACGAAGGCCCGTGTGACCTCAGGGCGGGCGACGTCGTGGATGTCGTGCGTGTCGACTTGCCTGAGGGCGCGGTGCTATAGGAGGAATGCTATGGAGCTGAAGATATCGATTGTGACGTGCTCGGATACGCGCGATCTTGCCCAGGACGAAGCGGGTGCTGCGCTCGAGGAACTCATCGCGGCGCAGGGCTGGACGGTCGCCTCACATGTGGTCGTGCGCGACGACGTCAGCGAGATCGGTGATGCCATTGAGGAAGCGGCCGATGAGTGCCACGCCAATGTCGTGCTCACCTGCGGCGGCACGGGCCTTTCGATGCGCGACGTGACGCCCGAGGCGACGCGTGCCGTCTGCGACCGCGATGTACCGGGTATTGCAGAGGCAATCCGTGCGTACTCCATGACCAAGACGCGCCGCGCTATGCTTTCGCGCGCCGTGTGCATGCAGCGTGGGCATACGCTTGTCATCAACTTTCCGGGATCAACGAAAGCGGCCCGCGAAAGCTGGGAGGCCGTGAGCGACCAGCTGGAGCACGCAGCTCAAATGACGGCGGGGGGCGGGCACGCCAAATAAGCGCATTACCTGCGGCGGAGTGACCTTACGGGCTGCTCCGCCTTTTTTATGCAGCGACAGTGCGGGCCGTCTCGTGGTTATCGGTAAAGGAAAATTATTAGACGAGAAATATTTATCACAAACACTATTCGTGCAAAAGTATAATCTAGTAACAGCATAAAGCTTGCGGCGGGGTGCCCGGGCGTAGCGTTCGAAAGGGTTGAACATGTTCGATACGGTTTCTCGCCGCGGGTTCGTTTCACTTTCCGCTGTCGCCGCTGCCGGCCTTGGCCTTGCCGGCTGTTCCGGCAGCAAGACGTCTGGGCCGACTGGTTCCGATGCCGGCTCCGCCAAGATTTCGTCCAAGAAGGCTGTTGAGCTGCAGGTCTTTGCTGCCAACTCGCTCGAGAAGGCCCTGCCCGAGGTTCAGAAGCTCTATACCGACCAGACCGGCACCACGTTTGCCGACACGCAGTTTAAGGCTTCCGGCGACCTTGTCGAGCAGATGCGCGCCGGTGCCGCCGTCGACGTACTCATCACGGCCTCCAAGGGCACCATGGATGACGCCGAGGCCGCCGAGCTCGTCGACGCCGACACGCGTGAGGACATGTTCGTCAACGACCTCGTGATCATTCGCGCCGAGGGCTCCGACACCAGGGTCGAGGCCATCGCCGACGTCGCGAACCTGGACGGCAAGATCGCCATCGGCGACGCCAAGACCGTTCCCGCTGGCAAGTACGCCAACCAGGTCCTGGCCTCCGTGGGCCTCTACACCGGCACCGAGGGCGACGACGGCGAGTATGCGCCCGATCTCGCCGACAAGGTGGCTCTGGCCGACAAGGTCGGCACCGCTGCGTCTTACGTCTCTACGGGCGATTGCGTGGCCGGTTTTGTCTACAGCTCCGATATCTTCCGCTACGACGGCATCGAGGAGACCTTCGTGTGCCCCGAGGACTCGCACAAGCCCATCGTGTATCCCGGCGCTGTCGCCGATAGCTCCGAGCACGCCGACGAGGCCAAGGCGTTCATCGACTTCTGCCTGACCAACAAGAAAGCCCAGAAGATTTGGGCTAAGTACGGCTTTGAGCTTTCCGCGTAGTTCGCAACATCGCCGCATAACGATATGCTTGAGGGCGGGCGTTCTCGCGATCGCCCGCCCTTTTGATTGAACCGGCGTGTCCGCGTGCCGTTGCCCTGTGTTTGAGGAGTCGCCCGTGCCAAGGAAAACGATTCGCCTGCTCGCCGTGCTGGCTGCGGTTCTGTGCGTGCTGACCGCACCGCCCGGGGTTGCTCGGGCCGAGGCACTCTTCACCACCGCCGATGGCTGCCAGGCGACCGAAGATTCCGCGCTTATCGATGGCGTCGGGTTTGGCCTCAACGCGTTTGAGCGCAATGCCAAGGGCACGGCCCGTTCGTTTGCGGGTCAGCCCGAGGGCTACCGTTTTCCTATCTACAAGAAGACGACCCTCGTGACGGTGACGACGCCTGAGAGCATCGTGGTCTGGCTCGACGCCCATGCCGCCAAAGACGCGGGGCTCGATATCTCAAAGGCAGATGACCAAAAGGCGCTCAAGAAGATGCTCGTGGGGCTCGACAAGTCGCACTCCATGGGTGGTGCGTTGCTGGAGGACTCTAATCTCGAATGGGTCTTTACCTCGGATAACGCGCTGGTGCAGAGCGATTACCGCTATCAGTTTAAGGTGAAGGGCGGCAACGGCGATTACTACACGGTAGTGAATGCCGCCGACGCCGCGAATGCCGAGCTAGATTTGGGTGACGGCGTCCTGTGGAGCGATAACGCCGCCCTCGTGCGGTATGCGGACGTGTCGACGACGGTGCCGCCGTCGCTGGCGGAGCGCGCCGCAGCCTTCTTTGGCGACATCGACTATCGCCCGTTTTGGGTGTCCATAAAAACGAGCGGCCTTGCCCTGCTGATCTCCTTTGCGCTGGGGCTGTTCGCCGCGTGGAAGACTATGGGTACCTCGAGTCGCATCAAGGGCCTGCTCGATTCGGTTTTTACGATTCCTATGGTGCTGCCGCCCACGGTCTGCGGCTTTCTGCTCCTCATGCTGTTTGGCCGCTCGACCGGGGTGGGCCAGTGGCTCATCGCGCACGGCATCTCGATTGTCTTTACGTGGTCGGCGGCGGTGATATCTGCCGTGGTGGTGTCGTTTCCGCTCGTCTATCGTACGGCACTTGGTGCCTTCGAGAGCCTCGACACGCAGATGCTCGATGCGGCGCGCACGCTGGGATGGTCCGAGCGTCGCATCTTTACCAAGCTCATGATGCCGCTCGGCTGGCCCTCCATCGCCGCCGGCACGGTGCTCGCCTTTGCCCGCGCAATGGGTGAGTTTGGCTGCACGCTGTTCTTTGCGGGCAACTATGCCGGCATCACGCAGACCATTCCCATCGCCATCTACTTTGAGTGGATGGGCGGCAATACGTCGGTGGCCCTCTTTTGGGTCGTGGTCGTAATCGTGTTTAGTTTCCTAGTCATCCTGTTCATCAACATGTACACTGCGCATTCGCAAAAGTACCGCGAGCGCGGCCTTTCCCGTGCGGAGCGCAAGCAGGCCAAAGATCTCGCCGGACGGGGCGATTCGCTCGACCCGGCGGGCGGCGATGCCTTGCGTATCGATCGCGAGGCGCTGGCCGAGCTCATGCGCGATGACGCCGCTTTGCAGGGAGGTCGATAGGCCATGTCGCTCGTTCTGGATATCAAAAAGCGCTATCCCGGGTTTACGCTCGACATGCAGCTTGAGGCCGGCGAGGAGCGTGTGGCGCTGCTGGGCGCCTCGGGCTGCGGCAAGAGCTGCACGCTGCGCTGCATTGCCGGCGTGGAGACGCCCGACGAGGGCAAGATCGTCGTCAACGGTGTAACCTTCTTTGACTCGGCGGCGGGCATCAACCTGTCGCCCCAGGAGCGAAAATGCGCCCTGCTGTTCCAAAACTATCAGCTGTTTCCCAACATGACGGTGGCCGATAACGTATGCGCCGGCGTAAAGGATGCGGGCGACGCCGCCGCGCGCAAAAAGCTCGCCGAGCGCTATCTGGGCATTTTCGGTCTGGCCGATTTTGCCGACCGCTATCCCGCGCGACTCTCGGGCGGCCAGCAGCAACGCGTGGCGCTCGCCCGCATGGTGGCGGCGCATCCGGGCATCTTTATGTTCGACGAGCCTATGAGCGCGCTCGATTCCTATCTTAAGAGCGCACTCGAGCAGAACATGCTCGACCTGTTCGACGTCTGTAACCGCACCGTGCTCTACGTGAGCCACGATATCGACGAAGCGTGCCGCCTCTGCCAGCGCATCTGCGTGATGCATAACGGGCGCGTCGAGGAGATCGGTTCTGTCGAGGACGTGGTTCGCCGTCCGCAGACACTGGCGGCGCTGCGCTTGACGGGCTGCAAGAACACTAGCCGGGCGCGCAAGATCGGCGATGAAGAAGTTGAGGCGCTCGATTGGGGCATGACCTTTAACGTGGGTCGCGAGGTTCCCGATAATGTGGTGTACCTGGGCATTCGCGCAAGTTACTTCCATGTTGACAACCGTGCCGAGCGGGGCCGCAATAGCTATGATTTGCACGTGGCCCGTGTGAGCGATTCGCGCTTTGAGCGCCTGGTGCTGTTGGATGCGCCGCGGGCCGAT
Source organism: Collinsella sp. HCP28S3_E12 (assembly GCF_052065595.1). NCBI lineage: Bacteria > Bacillati > Actinomycetota > Coriobacteriia > Coriobacteriales > Coriobacteriaceae > Collinsella > Collinsella sp. HCP28S3_E12. Next base: position 63,429 of record NZ_JBQHTS010000003.1, on the reverse strand, counting down.
GCACCAACGCGTCTGCAGTGGAAGGTCAACAAGGTGAGCGTACCTGTCGACGAGCTACCGCAAGCAGGCGAGACGCTGCGCATGCATTTTGATGCGAGCAGGATTCATTTGGTTTGTCGATAGCGCCGGGTAATGCCGTCGGGGATATAAGCCTCGGCGGCTTTGTCTTGCCGTTCGCCGAATGAGGGATGACAAACTCTTATCAATCAAGATAATAATTTATTAAACGACGGCACACGATGCTGTCGTACGACGATGCCGCGGGGGCTGCAAGCGTGGCTCTGTGCGGTACGTCCGACGAGGTGATTCCCGAGGCCGAGAAGGTGCTGCCGTCAAACCTCTGCCCGTTCATCAAGTCGACGTACGGCTTTGCCTACTCGCAAAAGTGCCCGTTTACGTACTTTAGCGACATGATCATCGGCGAGACCACCTGCGACGGCAAGAAGAAGATGTACGAGCTGCTGGGGGAGCTTAAGCGCACGCACATTCTGCATCTTCCTCAGGGTCGCGACCGCGCCTACGAGCGTGAAGGCTGGTACGAGGAGTGCCGCCTGCTCAAGGAGGAGCTCGAGGGCTTCTACGGCGGCTAAGGCCGCTGTGGTCGATGGGGTGGATTCGGTGACGTGGACCTGCGTGCAGCCAACCGGGTTCTCCTCGGTCGATGCTTCCGAGCGGCTGCGCGAGGCACTGGCAGCGGCTGGCTATGACGTGGCTGCCGACCTGGCGCGTTCCGGCGAGCCCACCAAGATCAGCAGCATGTGCACGGTGTTTGCCGAAAGCGAGGTCATTAGCCTGATCGGCCGCGGCGAGCCGCGCGAGAACATTGCCCGCGGTGTGATCGACAGCGTCGTGTCACGTGTGGCGACCATGGCCTCGCAAGCCGCGGGCGCCCCGTACTATCTGACCGGTGGTCTGTGCGAAAACGCCTATGTCGTCGAGCGTCTTGGCGCATTGGTGGGCTCGCCAGTCACCACCTCGCCCCAGGCCCGCTTTGCCGGTGCCATCGGCGCGGCCATTCGAGCCCAGGCGCTCGCGTAGGGGGCCGGTGCGATAAATTGCCCGCTCTCGGCGCCGTCATGCGTATACTGGGAGGAACTGATTGACCGATGAGAGGAGGTATCGATGGCTGACGATCTCATGAAGCTCACGCAGATGACTGCCGCGAGCGGTTGAGCCGCTAAGTTGGCTCCTGGAGCCCTCGCCCAGGTCCTGGGCGACTTACCCAATGTGCATAACGACAACCTGCTCGTGGGGTTCGATACTTCCGACGATGCGAGCGTCTTCCGCGTTGGCGATAACTTGGGCCTCGTGCAGTCCATCGACTTCTTCCCACCGATGGTCGATGACCCGTTCCTGTTTGGCCAGATCGCCGCGGCAAACTCGCTGTCGGACATCTACGCCATGGGTGGACGGCCGAGCCATGCCATGAACCTGCTTTGCATACCCAGTTGCCTGGGCGTTGAGGTTGCCGGCCAGATTCTGGCGGGTGGCGCCGACAAGTGCGTCGAGGCCTGCTGTGCCATCGCGGGCGGCCACACCATCAACGACGACGAGCCCAAGTACGGCCTGTCCGTGAGTGGCTTTGTCGCGCTTGACCGTATGCTCGCCAACAGCGGCGCACGCGTGGGCGATGTTCTGCTGCTGACCAAGGCGATCGGCTCGGGCATCATCACTACGGCCATTAAGGGCGAGCTCATCGAACAGGACGAGGCCGCAGCCATGTTTGACTCGATGCGGACCCTCAACGAGGCTCCGATTCGTCTGGCCGAGGACCTCGAGCTTCATGGCTGCACCGACATCACGGGCTTTGGCCTGATCGGACATGCGTGCGAGATGGCCGAGGGCTCGGGCGTGCAGATTGAGCTTGTGTCGGGGGCGGTGCCGCTCTTTGACCAGGTGCTCGACATGGCACGCCTTGGCATTATCCCTGCCGGCGCCTACCGTAACCAGGACTTTTTTGGCCCGCGCGTGGCAGTCGACGATGGTCTGGAGCCGGGGATGCTGGATGCGCTGTACGATCCGCAGACCTCGGGCGGCCTGCTTATCGCGGCACCCGCTGCCGATGTGGATGAGCTTGCGCGCCGTCTGCATGCCGAAGGACGTATCGCCTCCGTCGTCGGTCGCGTGTGCGAGCCGGTGCCAGGCGGTCCTGCCGTCCACGTTGTCCGCTAGCCCGCACGTTTATGTAACTGTTTACCGTTCTCTAGAACGGTTCTTTCGAAAGGAAATGCTATGTCTACCAAGATTGAAGTCAATGCCACGGGCGATGCCTGCCCGCTGCCCGTCGTCAAGACGCTTAAGGCGCTCAAGCAGCTCGATGGCGAGGGCGTTGTCGTGACCTCGGTCGATAACGAGACCGCCGTCAAGAACATCTCCAAGATGGCGCAGGAGAAGGGCTGCACGGCCTCGGTCGAGAAGGTTTCTGACGCCGAGTGGCACGTGACCGTGGCGACCGCCGGTGCCGTGGCCGTTGCGGACCCCGAGCAGGACGGTGCTGCCTTCTGTGATGCCAGCGCCGGCAAGGGCAAGCTCGTCATTTCCGTCTACACCGACTGCATGGGCCGCGGCGACGACGAGCTGGGCCACAAGCTCATGAAGGCGTTTATCTTTGCCGTGACGCAGCAGGAGGAGCTGCCCGCGACCATGCTGTTCTACAACGGCGGCGCCAAGCTCACCGTCGAGGGCTCGCCGGTGCTCGATGACCTGAAGGGCCTGGCCGAGCAGGGCGTCGAGATTCTCACTTGCGGTACCTGCCTGGACCACTTTGGCATTAAAGACCAGCTTGCGGTGGGCGAGGTCACCAACATGTACGTGATCGTGGAGAAGATGGAGCAGGCCGTGCGCGTCGTGCGCCCGTAGCGTATTGGTTGGAGTTGCCATGAGGGAGAAGCGCCCGGCGCTTGTCATCACGTTTCCCACCACGGCGGCCGCCATGGGCTGCGAGACCCTATGCATCGAGCGCGGCCTTCCCGGGCGCACGATTCCCGTGCCCGGGGAGGTCGCTGCCGGCTGCGGCTTGGCGTGGAAGGCGTTGCCTGCCGATGAGGAACTGCTGCGCACCGAGCTTGCCGCAGCTGGTGTTCCCACCGAGGGCTTTACGGTGATTGACATGTGGGAGGTCGTGCGATGATCTATCTGGATAACGCGGCGACGACCATGCTCAAGCCGCAGGCGGTCATCGATGCCGTGACGCAGGCGATGTGCTCGCTCGGCAATGCCGGGCGCGGCGCCACGTCGGGTGCTCTCGATGCGGCTCGTACGATTCACGGTTGCCGTGCCAAGCTCGCGCGCCTTTTGGGTTGCCCGAGAGCGGACCATGTGTGCTTTACGCCCAACTCCACGGCTGCACTCAACACCGCCATCTGTGGCGTGGTGCGCCCCGGCGACCGTGTGGTCACGACGGTGCTCGAGCACAACTCGGTGTTACGCCCGCTCAATCGCCTGGCGGCGGAGCGGGGTGTGGCGGTTGAGCATGCGGGCTGCGACGCGAACGGCGTGCTCGACTACGACGAGCTCGAGCGGTTGGTCACGCCCGGTACGCGCGCTGTGGTGGTGACGCACGCCTCCAATGTGACCGGCAACGCGGTCGACATTGCGCGCGTGGCGGCCATGGCCCATGCGGCAGGTGCGCTGGTGATCGTCGATGCCTCGCAGTCTGGCGGTACGGCGCATATCGATATGCACGCCATGGGGCTCGATGTCGTGTGCTTTACCGGCCACAAAGGGCTCATGGGACCTCAAGGCACCGGCGGCCTGGCCGTGGCGGAAGGCATTGACGTGGCGCCCTGGGCCATGGGCGGCACGGGCGTGCACAGCTTCGATGCGCTGCAGCCGCTTGAGTGGCCCACGCGCCTTGAGGCGGGCACGCTCAACGGTCACGGTATCGCGGGCCTTTCTGCCGGTCTCGACTTTATCGAGGCCCAGGGTGGGGTCGAGGCGATTGCGGCGCACGAGCGCTCGCTTGCAGAGCGCTTCCTTGCCGGCGTGCGCGAGATTCCGGGGATTAAGCTCTACGGTGCCTTTGACCAGCCCGTGCGCTCGGCGATCGTCTCACTCAACGTGGGTGATATCGACTCTGCCCAGATTTCGGACGCGCTCATGCAGGGGTGGGGGATTGCGACGCGCCCCGGCGCCCATTGTGCCCCGCTCATGCACCGCGCGCTCGGGACTGAGCGTCAGGGTGTCGTTCGTTTCTCGTTTGGGTATTTCAACACGGACGAGGAAGTCGACACCGCGATTGACGCTTTGCGTGATTTGAGCTGCGATTAGACCAACCTTCTGCGCCCTTAGATAAACCGTTTGCGTAACCTTCCCGCATTGTCGCTTATACAGGGTATTGTGAGATGATGGCCCGCACTGGGTCCTCGGTATCTTTGCGAATTGCGGGAAGGTTCCTATGAACAGGATCACTGCTGCCCTCTATAGGTTTTTGGTCGTCTATCTTTCGGTCGCGATGGTCGTGACCTCGATACCCCTTGCGCCCAGCACAGCCTATGCCGATGATGCTGGGGCGGTCGCCGTCGAAAACGAGGCCCAAGAGACCGACTCGGGCTCTGACGCTGATGCCGATGCGGTCGATAACGCGTCGTCTTTGGGCGAGGGCGGCTCATCCACAACTTCCGACCAAACGAATAACGCTCTGGACGAATCGTCCAGCTCGGATACCAGCACTTCCACGTCGAGCCTGGCCCAAGATCTTTCGAGCTCCGCGACCAACTCCGATGCAGCAAAGACCTCGCCTGCAACGGCGGAACCCTCGTCCGATGACAGCGAAGTCGATCCCCTCGTGTATGAGGACCCAACGGTCTATGAGTATGCCAAGCTTATGCCGAACGGCTATGTGTATCCGTGTGATGCTGGCGGAAGCGTTACGGTAGAGATTGATGAAAACGACCCGAATGAGAACTCTGTCGATGGTAAATTGGTGACCAACCTGATCGTTGATTACGGAGTGGATGGGGTCCCCGGATATATTTGTGAGTACTCCTCCAATCTGCGCTCGGTACGTTTTGAGAACAGCTCTATTTCTTCAATTGGATTACACGCCTTTTCTGGCTGCTCGAATCTCGCCGATATCAGCTTTTCCGGTATGACCATTGGGGGCATCGGAACAGAAGCGTTTTCTGGGTGCGGATCGCTTACGAGTCTGAACATTAATGACGTTGCTACCATCGGCTCTATGGACGATGCCGCGTTTGCCTGGAGCGGGCTGCGGTCTACGGGGCTCGACAAGGTCGTTGGTCTCAGTTCGATTCCTGAGAACGCTTATAATGGCTGCAGCGCTCTGACCGATACCGGTCTGGGAGGGAACACATCTATCACATCAATCGGCGTTAATGCGTTCAAAAACTGCTCTCGCCTTGCGACGACGGGGCTCGAGAACAATACGACGATCAAGACGCTTCGCGAAGGCTGTTTCTCCGGGACCAATATGAGCGGCGGGCTGACGCTGCCCCTTTATTCCAAGATCGAGGAACTGCCGAGCCGTGCGTTCTATGGCTCTAAGCTTGAAACTGTGTACTTTGGATGCGACCATGTGGTGCTCATTAATTCCACCACGTTCCCCAAGCAAAACATGACCGTCATGGTTCCTGCCAAGATGGTTTCGCAATACGCAAGCGGTCGCCCCAACGAGGTCTGGGAGAGTTGCAATGGCAGCCTGCCCGTCCCCGTGGGCAAGATGCTTCAAAAGATTAAGGTCTCGCGTGATCCCGACAAGATGGCCTATCACCAGGGTGACACCATTTCGCTCGAGGGCATGATCGTCACGTTTCAATATCCTCATTCGACGATGGATAGCGACTACGAAGCGCTCATAAAGGACGAACTCGGCGAATACCTTACGGCGACCCCCTGTGATGGTGATGTCTTCGACGAGTCGATGGACGGAGAACCTATACAGCTCGTGTACGACGATGGCTACACGCGCCTTGTCGCGTACAGCAAGGGCAATCTGCAGCAGGCGGCCTACGAGTATGCCAAGTTTATGCCGAACTACTACCTGTATCCGTGCGACGCAAACGGAAATCTTACGGTAGAAATCGATGAAAACAACCCGCGCGAGAACTCCGTCGACGGTCGAATGGTAACGAATTTGATTGTCGATTACGGGGTTGATGAAGTCGACGCACAGCTCTGCGCCGACTCTACCAATCTGTGCTCAGTGCGCTTTGAGAACAGTTCCATTTCCAAAATCGGACTGCACGCCTTCTATAACTGCCCGAATCTCACCGATATCAGCCTTTCCGGCATGACCATCGGTACCATCGGGAAAGAGGCATTCTATGGCTGCAAGTCGCTTACGAGTTTGAACATCAACGAGGTTGCCGCCATTGGCTCTATGGGCGACGCCGCGTTTGCCGAGAGTGGGCTGGTGTCCACGGGGCTCGACAAGGTTGTCGGCCTCACATCGATTCCCGACAGAGCCTACGAAGGCTGCAGAGCTCTGACCGATACCGGCCTGGACAAGAATACCTCCATTACATCGATTGGCGTTTGCGCGTTTAGGTTCTGCTCGAACCTTGCTACCACGGGGCTCGAGAGCAACACAACGGTCGAAACGCTTGGTCACACCTGCTTCTACGGCACCGACTTGAGCGGCGGGCTGACACTGCCATATAACTCCAAGATCGAGGAGTTGCCGAAAAAGGCGTTTGGCAGTACCAATCTCGAGACCGTGTTCTTTGGGTGCAACAATGCGGTGCTCATTAACACCGACACGTTCCCCAAATACAACATGACCGTCATGGTCCCCGCCAAGATGATTCCGAAGTATGCTAACGGGCATCCCAAAGCTGTTTGGGAGATGTGCAACGGCTGCCTGCCCGTCCCGGTGGGCAAGGTGCTCGAGAACGTTGAGATTTCATGCGACCCCAACAACATGACCTATGAGACGGGGGAGACCATTTCGCTCGAGGGCATGAACGTCGAGCTCGATTACCCGCATTCGGTATCGATTTGGGACTACGAGGCCCTCATACAGAAAGAGCTCGGCGAGTACCTTACGGCCACCCCCCGCGACGGCGACGTCTTCGATGGGTCGATGGACGGACAACCCGTAAAGCTCGTGTATGACGACGGCTATTCGCATTTTGAAACCCAGACCAAGGGCACGCTACAGCTTAAGAAACCCACGCCGACATCGTTCCAGATCTCCTATGCCCAAACGATTGATAAGGGCGAACGCAAGCTGATGGACGGCGTTGAGCTTCCCGATGTTTCCGGCACGATGACGATCGATGCAGGTGCCGAGGTCGCGCTCGATGCCGGTACTTTGGGGATGCTCAACGACAACATCACGTTTAAGGGCTGGTATGACACCGAGTCCGGCAAGTACATCTCCAAGGAGCCGGTCTACACGTTTACGCCAGATAAGGACCTGTCCCTGGAGGCTCGCTTTAAGCTCAAGGACTATGCGGTGTACGTCAACGATGCGCAGGCGACCGACTCGTCGCAGGACTTTGCGCACCTGAGTGTTACCGCTCAAAACTGCTATCGCAATGCCGGCGAGACGGTTGAGGTTTCCGCTGTCACGGATAACGCGCTGTTCCTGGGCTGGTATCTGGGCGAGGGCGATGATGCGTACGCCGTGAGCGATCAGCTTGACTTTACCTATACGGTGGACAAGGCGGACGCGATTGTGTCCGAGGACAAGACTGACGCTAGGATCGAGATCACTCCGCGCTACTGCGCTCCGCAGGCGAGCGTTGTGCTGGGTGTGGACGGGGTCGATGAGAACGGGCAGCCGCTCGGACAGTTCCTCTCTACCGGTCTGTACGGTATCGGGTCGCGCGTAACGGTCGTGGCGGTGCCAATGCCTGGCTATGTGTTTGACTACGCGACCGATGCCCTCGGCAACGTTGTCTTTACCGGCGACGATGGTCCGTCCTACACGTTTGTGCTCGAGGGAGATGTGCAGTACACCGCGCATTTCCGCGCTGCGACTGACCCCGACGAGTCACTCGCAGCGCTTAAGGCTGCACTCATCGCCGCGATTACGGCTGCGGCCGTCCTCGCTACCATGTATGGGCTGGGCGAGATCGTCGACCCCATCGCGGCCGATGCGGTGATCGAGATCGGTATGGCCGACAACATTGAGGATGTTGCCGCCGTCGGCACGAAGGTGCTCAAGGAGATTAAGGACATCATCGACGACCACAAGAAGCCCAAGCCTCATGGCGACCATAAGATCGAAATAATTGCCACCGCGCAGCCCGAGGTGGGCGGCGTCGTTACCGGAGGCGGTATCCACTATGAGGGGACGGTCGCCACGCTGGAGGCTGTCGCCAATCCCGGCTATCGCTTCGTGTGTTGGAAAGAGAACGGTGTCGAGGTCTCGACATCACCTCTCAAGACGATGACGATCACGGACCTGACGCCCGAGGTCGTAAAAATGACGGCCGTTTTCGAGAAAAAAGTTGAGATTACGGCGGTTGCCGAAGCCGATGGCATTCAGGCCGATTTTTCGACAGGCTGCACCGCAAGCCCCGTAAAGCAGAGCATTACGCGTGGCGATCAGGCTATGGTCACCGCGAGCGAGGGTCCCGACTATGCCTTTGTGGGATGGTTTGAGGACGGCATCGAGGTCTCGCCCGAGCGTACGTATATCTTCAAGGCCGAGGTCGACCGCCATCTGGTTGCACGCTTCCGCAAGGCGGATAAGACAATCCTGGTGAATACCGACCCCTTCGATAGCGCCGAGGTGCTGTGCGATGGCGTGCCGGTCGTGGATGGCAAGGTTCGCGCGAAGGATGGGGACATTCTCACGTTTACGATGCGGCCCAAGGTGCGCCCCGACAATCCGGAAAAAACGTATCGGTTTGTGGAGTGGCGCGAAACCGATGCGCAGGGCATCACGATTGCCAACAAGCAGGAAGTTTGCGAATACCGCGTTAACGGGAATGCCCGGATCGAGGCTGTAATGGACGGCAGGGATGCGCATATCGTGCGTGCCGAGGCCGACCCGCTCGAGGGCGGCACCGTTACACTGAAGCGCGGCGAGACTGCCGGCATGGTGCTCGAGGTTCCCGAAGGGCAGCGCGTGACCGCGGAGGCCACCCCATCCGAGGGTTATATCTTTGACGGTTGGTATCTGAGCAATGGTGGCTCGGATACTACGTCGACGCTGGTGTCGAGCGAGCGTTCCTATACCTTTGAGCCCATTACCGACTGCGTGGTCCAGGCGAAGTTTACGCGTGCCTGCAAGGTAGACGTGGTCGTTGAGCCGGCCGCGGCCATGGCGGGCAAATATTTAGTGCACGGCGAGGGCTACTGCATGAAGGGCGAGCCTGCCATGCTGAGCATAGAGCTCACGGCCGAGGCGAGCAAACAATTTACCTTTAAGGGCTGGTACGACGCCAAGACGGACCTGCTTTTGGGCACCGACCCCAGCTACCTCGAGTTCTATCCCGAGGACGTGGAATGCACCGTGCGCGCGGTGTTTGAGGAAAATACCTATACCGTGACGGCGAAGGCCAAGAAGACCTTTATGGAGCGCGGTGCGGTTGAGATTGAGGGGCACCCGGGGGCATCTTCGGTTACCTGCGGATATGGCGACACGGTGATGCTCAAGGCAAAGGCCAATGACGGCTACCGCTTTGACCATTGGAAGGATGACTCCGGTAAGGAGTACGACACCGCCGAGCTGGTCGTTAAGGTTACCAAGAGCGACACCTATACCGCGATCTTTACCGACTCAAAACCCGAGGTCATGGTCACGGCTGATTCGTGGCTCGGCGGTACCGTGACGTGCAACGGGACTGTGGTGAAGCCCACGACTGATAAGTTCAAATTAGGTGAGACCCTTCATCTGACGGCCAAGGCCCATCCTGGCTTTTTGTTCTGGGGTTGGTACGTCAATGGCCGCCTGAAGAGCCTTAAGCATGAGACCTCGTTGGTTGCGAAGGCTCGCGGTAAAACCGGGCACTGCGTTATTACCGCGGCCTTTGTGCCTATCGATACCGTTTGCGTACCCCTCGCCGATCCTGCGGAAGGTGGCACCGTCAAGGCGAGCCGCGTCCTTGCCGACCGCGGCGCTGAGGTTGCCCTGAAGGCGACGCCCAACCCCGGTTACGTCTTTACTGGTTGGTATACGGCCGACGGCACGTTTGAGTCTGCCGATGCGGAGTTCACCTGCCACCAGGAGCGCAGCCATGTGCACGTCGCTCGCTTTATGGCAAAAAGCTATGGAGTCGACGCCACGGCGGTAGTCGATTCCGGCACCGGTTCGCTGGTCGAATCGAGCGTCGCCGGCTGGGTCGAGGGCACAGGTACCGTTGAGGCGGGGCATGCCGCCACGCTGACCGCGCATGCGCTTTCGGGCTATGCGTTTGAGTATTGGGCCGATGCCTCGGGAGCCGTGGTAAGCCGTGACAGAACCTATCACGTGGTGCCGACGTCTGACACGACGCTCCAGGCCGTGTTCTCGGCAAAGCAATGTACGGTGGACGTCTCGTGCGAGGAGAGTATGGGCACGGTCGAGGGCGCGGGGACGTATGCCGCCGGACAGGTCGCAACCGTGCGTGCGGTCGCCGCCGAGGATACGGCTTTTGTGGGCTGGCTCCGTAACGGCACGTGCGTGAGCTCCAAGAAAACCTATCGATTTACCGTGCGTGAGGATACGTCGCTCTATGCCCTCTTTGCGTCGGGTTCGTATGTCGTGCATACCGTTGCTTCGCCTGGCGAGGGCGGAGCCGTGAGCGGCTTTGGTGGCTATGAGTCCGGCGACCGCGCAACGCTTCGCGCGACTGCAAACACCGGGTATTCGTTTGCTGGTTGGACGGACGACAGGGGCGAGACGGTCAGCGAGAACGCCGACTATACCGTTAAGGTCACGGGCGACGCCGCCTACACGGCGACCTTTGCTCCTAAGTCCTATCAGGTCGTTTTGAGCGCGAGTGACGATAGCGTTGGTACCCTGAGCGGCGAGGGCTCCTATCAATTCGGTGATACGGTCGAACTCAACGCTACGCCTATGGGAATCAAACGTTTTGTCGGCTGGTATGTCCTGGATGCCGAGGGCAGCAAGTCGCTGCTGAGCTGCGACGCCCATTGTTGGGTTAAGCTCGACAAGGATATGGTCGAGGGGCTCGAGGACGATACGTTGGAGCTTCAGGCCGTGTTTGCCGATCCGTACGAGGTGACCGTTACGGGTGAGGTCGTGGTGAAGGACAAGGCTTCGAACAGGGGCTGCCGTGTTACGGGTAGCGGTAGCTTTGCCGCGGGCGATCAGGTGGAACTGACCGCTGTTGCCGGTATGGGCTATCGCTTTGTGGGCTGGAGCACCGATAAGGCGGGTACCTCGATTGTCGAGACCGCGACGACCCTCGATGTGACCGCCACACAAGACATAACGTACTACGCGCAGTTCGAATCCGATGGACAGGTGACTATTACCGTCACCGGCTCGTCCATCTTCCGCGGTACGGCCCTTCTGGTCGACGGTATTCCTGCCGGCAGCAGGTCGTACGACAGGGGCGACATGTTTATGGCGATCGCGATCCCGTGGAAGAAGTACCACTTCTCACATTGGGTCGATGATGCGGGTGTCACGGTGAGCTACAGCGCGTTCTATATCGGTACCGCAAAGGAGAACAGGCAGCTTACGGCCGTGTTCTATGAGACGGGCTGCGATGTTCAGGTCGCCACGTATCCCAAGGGCGCGGGCTTTAGCATGGTTGCGCTTGGTACCGGCGGCTCCTACCACTCCGCGGCGATTATGTTTACCGTGCCGCACGAGGGTTGGAAGTTTAAATACTGGGTCGACGAGAACGGCATGCCTGTGGGATTTACGCCGGTGATCAACCGCGTAGTGTTTGGCAACCGTACTTTTACGGCCGTTTATGAGCGGGCGTCGATGACGGTTACGGCGGTGGATTCGCGTCAGGGCGGACACGTCGAGGGTTCCTCCGAGGACGAATCTCTGGGCTATGCCGTGACCAACGAAGTCGAGAACGGTGAGTCCACGACCCTGACTGCTGTTCCCGATGCGGGCTATGTGTTTGATGGGTGGTATACGCGCAATGACGACGGGTCGTTGGGCGATGAGCCGCTGAGCACGGATGCTACCTGGACGTTTGTCCCCGAGGACAACATGACCGTCGAGGCGCGCTTTGCGGAGGCGCCTAAGTACAAGGTGACGGCCCGAGCGGTCAACGGATCGGTTGATCCGGAGTCTGCTTTGGTCGCTACGGATGGCAAGGTGACGCTTTCGGCGACGCCCGATGAGGGCTGCTACCTGACGCGCGTGACCGTTGCCGAAGAGGCAGGCGATGACGGTTCGGCTGGCAATGCCTATGACCTTGATATTTCTGACTATAAGGGTGGGGCGTACGAAGTCACACTGAGTGGCGTGAGTGCTCCGCAGCAGGTCACATTTGAATTCGCGAAGGCTGCGGCTCCGGAGGTGCTCGCTCAGCCGCAGGATGCGAGTGCTTACGAGGGCGATCCGGTTGAGCTTTCGTTCGCCGCCGAGGCGGGGCGCAATGTTCGCGTCCATGCGGCCGTGTCTTCTGGATCCGCTGCAGACGTCAAGCTGAGCTACCAGTGGTATCGCATGTCTGACGATGGTGGCAAGGTAGAGCCGCTAAAGGGCCAGACGGGGGAGACGCTTTCGATCGCTCAGCTCGACAGCGACGGCGAGGGCGAGTTCTTCTGTCGCATTACGCAGAGCTACCTGGGCACGGTGACAAAGACGGATACCGAACATGCGAAGGTATCCATCGTGCCCCGAGAAACGCTTGTGTTTAACGGGCGTGTGCTGCCGGTGGCGACCGCTCACGATGAATACCGTGCCCAGATTGCCGGCGCTACGGGCGGCAAGGCGCCGTATGCGTATAACTTGGGTGATGTTGCGGTTCCTGAGGGCATGCAGCTGACGCTGGCAGATGACGGATCGGGCGCCTTGGTGCTCTCGGGCGTGCCTGCGGCTACGGGTGTGCATAGCTTCAAGATTAGGTGTACCGATGACCTGGGTAATAAGCGCGTAGCGCATTTTGTGCTGCTCGTGAAGGCGAAGAAAGCCCCACTTGCATTTGAGGGCCAGACCTTTACCTACAATGCGACGGCGCAGGCCCCGGAGCTTTCGGGCGTGCCCGAGGGTTGCGAGGACGATGTCGAACTAACGTATGTTGGCACGGACGACACACATTACTCGTCGTATCAGGCGCCGGTGGATGCCGGCACGTATCGTGCGGTGGCGACGCTCGAAGCCAACGGATATGTCGGTAATGCCTCCTGTGACTTTACGATCGAGAAGGCCCCGGTCGATATTTCGATCGAGACGTCTGATGTGACATACGATGGCGCACGACACGGTGCGGCGGTTGCGGTTGCCGGCCTTGATGCGTCTGCCTATTCCGTTGCCTATCGCGGTATAGATGGAACGTCCTATGGTCCGACGGCGCTGGAGCCGTGCGACAGTGGCAACTACCGCGTCACGGTTACGGTGACTGACACCAACTATCAGGGTAAAAAGTCCGCCGAGTTCTCGATTGCAAAGGCAAGCCAGGTCATTACGGGAACGACGATCTATTCGGGTGTTTACGGTGGAGACCCCATTGTGTTTAACAACGTTGCCCAGACTCCCGTGAGCTTTGAGCTGGTTGATTCCGATGACGATGCGAGCTCGGTTTCGATTAAGGGGCGTTGTGCGACGGTGAAGGCCGCCGGTACGGCGCGTGTTGTCGCCCGTGCCGCTGCCTCGCGTAACTATCTTGCCGCCGAAGACGTTGAACTGACGGTTACTGTTGCGCCGGCTCAGCTGCTGGTGAAGGTCGACGATGCTGAGCGCTTTGAGGGTCAGAAGAACCCCGAGTTTACCTCCAGCTTGGTGAGTCGTTGCGACACGTCGGACGTAAAGGTTACGTACTTCTGCTCGGCGAATGAGAAATCGCCGGCGGGTGAATACCAGATCGACGCGGCGGTCGCCGATCCGAACTTCGATGTCGCGGTCGACCCCGGCACGCTGACGGTCAAGAAGAAGCCCGAGCACTACAAGGTGACGGCGAAGGCAGTCAACGGTTCGGTTGACAATGCTTCGGTTTCGGTTGTTGAGGGCGGGGAAGCGATCCTCTCGGCAACGCCCGACGAGGGCTGCTACCTCGAGTGCGTGACGGTCGCGCAGGCAGGCTCGGATGCGACCGTTGACCTCGACATTTCTGATTACAAGGGCGGGGCGTACGAGGTCACGTTGAGCGATGTCACCGCATCGCAGGAGGTCACGTTCGAGTTCGCGAAGGCGGACGCTCCGCGTGTGATCGCGCGGCCGCAGGACGTGAGCGTCCATGAGGGCGATTCGGCTGTGCTCTCGGTTGCGGCCGAGGCAGGCAAAAACGTCGCTGACCACGCTGCCTCGTCAACGGGTTGCGCTGCCGAGGTCGAGCTTTCCTACCAGTGGTTCCGCATGGTGAATGGCAGGGCCGTGGCGCTCGAGGGCGAGACGGGGGAGACGCTCTCACTCGCGGACCTCGATGACGAGCAGGCCGGCGAGTATTTCTGCCGCGTCACTCAGCGCTACCTTGGTACTGAGAAGCAGACGGACAGTGATTGTGCCTCCGTCTCTATCGTGCCGTGGGACACCCTTGTATTTAACGGCGACCTGCTGCCGGCAGCGAGCGCCCACAGCACGTACCTCGCAACGATTGCCGGGGCCGCGGGCGGCATGGCTCCGTACGAGTACGCATGGGATGAGGCGAAGCTCCCCGACGGGCTTAAGCTCTCCCGTACTTCGAGCGGCCTGACGCTCTCTGGCGTTCCGTCCAAGACGGGCGTTTCCACCTTCGACATCACGTGCACGGATGCACGTGGCGAGGCCGTGACTGCCCACTTTGCGATCGTTGTTCAGGCAAAGCGCGTAAAGCTATCGTTCACGGATGGCAACTTTACCTTTAATGGCGCGTCGCAGGCGCCCGAAGTTTCCGGTACTCCCAAGGTCTGCAAGGGCGACCTTAACGTCAGGTACTACGGGTGCGGAAGTACGCAGTATTCCTCGACGGAGGCCCCGACCGATGCCGGCACATACCGCGCTGTCGCCACGCTGCGCAGCCACGGCTACATCGGTGCCGCTGCCTGCCAGTTCGAGATCGCTCCGGCAAGGCTCAAGGTGAAGGTTGACGATGCCGAGCGCTTCGAGGGAGAGACGAACCCAGCGTTTTCCTCGAGCCTGGAGAGTGCGGTTGATACTTCGGGTGTGAAGGTCGAGTACTCCTGCGATGCCGACGAGAGCTCTCCTGCTGGCGGGTACCAAATCGGCGCGACGGTTGCCGACCCGAACTTCGATGTCGAGGTCGTGCCCGGAACGCTGACGGTGAAAAAGAAGCAGGAGCCCGTCGATCCCGGCCCGGTGGTTCCGGACCCGGACAATCCGGACCCGGATAGCCCTGAGCCGGACAATCCAGATAACCCTGACCCGGACAACCCAGATCCCGATCAGCCTGGTCCTGGTCCCAACCCCGACCCGGATAATCCGGATCCCGATCAGCCTGATCCGGGCCCCAAGCCTGATCCCGATAATCCCGACCCTGATAACCCCGAGCCCGATAACCCGGACAAGCCCGAGCGCTTTGAGGTGACGGCGAAGGCGGTCAACGGTTCGGTCAACAACGCTTCCGTCACCGTTGATGCCGGCGGCGACGTGACGCTCTCGGCGACGCCTGACGAGGGCTACTACCTCGAGCGGGTGACGGTCACGGAAGCCGACTCGGACAAGGCCATCGATCTTGATATCTCCGACTATGAGGGCGGAGCGTACGAGGTCACGCTGAGTGGCGTCACCGCGTCGCACGAGATTACGTTCGAGTTCGCGAAAGCGGACGCTCCGAAGGTGATTGCGCAGCCACAGGATGCGAGTGCCCACGAGGACGATGCTGTTGTGCTCTCGGTTGCTGCCGAGGCGGGGAAGGGCGTCCTCGACCACGCGTCCTCGTCCACGGGTTCTGCTGCCGAGATTGAGCTTTCCTATCAGTGGTTCCACATGGTGGGCGGCGAGGCTGTGGCGCTTGAGGGCGAGACGGAGGAGACGCTTCTCATCGAGGGCCTCGATGAGGATTGCGCCGGCGAGTATTCCTGCCGCGTCACTCAGCGATATCTTCGTACCGAGACACAGGTGGACAGCGATCGCGCCGTCGTTTCCGTTGTGCCCCGGGATGCCCTCGTGTTCAACGGCGGTCTGCTGCCGGTTGCACGTGCGCATAACACGTATCGCGCGACGATTTTGGGTGCCGCGGGTGGCGAAGCTCCGTATGAGTACACGTGGGACGACGCTAAGCTCCCAGACGGATTTAAGCTCATCCGCACGGCGGGCGGTCTGACGCTCTCGGGCACCTCGTTCAAGGCCGGAGTGTCTACCTTTGACGTCACGTGCAAGGATGCTCATGGCAAGACCGCGACCGCGCACTTCGTTCTGGTCGTTCAGGCGAAGCGGGTCGAGCTCGCATTTGCAGGCGGCGACTTCGTCTATAGTGGTGACGCCCAGGCGCCCGAGGTCACGGGGGTTCCCAAGGCCTGCGAAGGTGACTTGAGGATCAGGTATTACGGGACGGGCGGCACACACTATTCGTCGAGTGAGGCCCCGACCGATGCGGGCACGTATCGCGCCGTTGCCACGCTGCGAAGCAACGGGTATATCGGCGCCGCCTCGCGCAACTTCAAGATTGCGCCGGCGAAGCTTAAGGTAAAGGTCGACGATGCTGAACGCTTCGAGGGAGAGACGAACCCCGCGTTTACCTCGAGCCTAAAGAGCTCGGCCAATACCTCGGGCGTGAAGGTCGAGTACTCCTGCGTCGCCGATGAGAGTTCCCCGGCGGGCGAGTACCAGATCGAGGCGACGGTCACCGACCCGAACTTCGATGTCATGGTTGAGCCCGGTACGCTGACGGTGAAGAAGAAGCAGGAGCCTGTCGACCCGGACCCGGTGGTTCCCGATCCGGGCAAGCCCGACCCGGACCAGCCGGACAAGCCCGAGCCTGACCAGCCTGACCAGCCGGACCCGGGCAAGCCTGAGCCCGATAAACCGGAGCCTGATCAGCCGGACAAGCCCGACCCGGACCAGCCGGACAAGCCCGAGCCTGACAACCCGAGTAAGCCGGAGCCGGAAAAGCCCGGAACGCCCGATTCCGACCAGCCGGATTCAAAGGATCCGACAAAACCCGGTAGCTCGGATGACTCCGCAGTCGATAAGGCAAAGGCATCGGGCGCGGAAAACTCCGGTAAGAAGGAGTCTTCCAAGTCGAGTGCTCAGCAGCTCGCCGATACGGGCGATCGCACGCCGTTGGCTGTCGCTGTGGCCGCGGGTGCTGTTGCGCTTGTCGCACTGGGGCTCGAGCTGCTGCGTCGCCGTCGCTCTGACGCGTAGCGGATCTAAAGAGGCAACCAGATTGATGCTTTGCATCATCTGACCTGCTCAAACGTTTATACTTGCGGGACGGGTCTTTTGCCCGTCCCGTTTTGTTTCGACCCGAAAGGTGGTCCCATGGCCTCATCCGCCCCGCGCGGCCTGCGCTCCGACCATGTCGTTACCGTCGGCATCGCCCTGTTCTCGATGCTCTTTGGCGCCGGCAACCTCATTATTCCGCCGCTGTTGGCGCTGCAGGCTGGCTCTGCCACGCCGCTCGCCATGCTCGGCTTTCTGATTGCCGCCATCGGCCTGCCCGTCATGGGCTTTATCGCCGTGGCGCTTGCCGGAACGGCGCGCGAGCTGGCCGGGCGTGTGCATCCTAAGTTTGGCGAATTCTTCGTTGCGGCGGTGTATCTAGCCATCGGCCCGTGCCTGGCTATTCCGCGCACGAGCTCCACGGCCTTCGAGATGCTGGTGCCGCTGCTGCCGGAGGGCGTCTCGCTCGGCACGGCACGTTTGGTTTTTGCCGTTGGCTTCTTTGTCGTCGCGTTTGCGCTCACGCTGCGTCCGGGCGTTATCACGCGCGTGCTCGGTCGCATTACGGGACCCGCACTCATTGCGCTCATCGTGCTGGTCGTGGGTGCCGCCGTGGTCTCGCCGTTGGGTCCCGCTGGCGCGCCGCAGGCTCCCTACGATGCAGGCGCTGCCGTGCAGGGCTTTTTGACCGGCTATCAAACCATGGACCTGCTTGCGTCGCTCGCCTTTGGCATTATCATCGCCGAGACCATCCACGAGCTGGGCGTGACCGACGATAAGCGCGTGGCCTTCGAGATTTCGCGTTCCGGTGTGATCGCCGGCGTGCTCATGGCCATCATCTACTGCGGCCTGGCGCTTGCCGGCATGCAGCTCGGCACGGTTATACCCGACGCTACCAACGGCGCCGCCATCCTTGCCCGCTCTGCCTCCATACACTTTGGTCTTGCCGGCACGATCGTGGTCTTTGCGATCTTTTTCCTCGCCTGCATGAACGTGTGCATCGGCCTCATCAGCTGCTGCTCGCGCTACTTCTGCGAGACGTATGTGGTCGAAGGGGGAGCGGAGGCTTCCGAGGAGGCCATGCGCCGTCCCTTTGCGGTTCTCGCCTTTGTGTTCGCGGCGTTTTCTTGCGTGCTCTCCAACGTGGGTCTCGACGCGATCCTCATGTTCTCGGTGCCCATGCTCAACGCCTTGTATCCCGTTGCCATCGTGCTGGTGCTTATGGGCCTGGTGCACGGCTTTTGCGACGCTCATCCGCAGGTGTGGGTCTGGGTCGGCGGCGTCGTCGCGGTGCAGAGCGTAATCACTTCGGTCCGCGACGCGTTCTTTGCGGGCGCGTGGCTGCCGTTCGATGCGCTGCCGCTGGCGGATATTGGAGCCGCGTGGGCGCCGGCCGCCGTTGTGGCGTTTGTGATTGGCCTGCTCCATAGCCAGTTTGTCACACATTCGAGGAGCTAGGGTATCGTCGCTTGCACAAGCGGGAAGTCTCCCCTATAATTTCCTTCGCTTTGGGACACGCAAGGTTTAGACCTTAGCTGCTCAACACCTTCGGGACGTGGCGCAGTTTGGTAGCGCGCCTGCTTTGGGAGCAGGATGTCGCAGGTTCAAATCCTGTCGTCCCGACCATATCTTGCGGGCGTAGTTCAATGGTAGAACCCCAGCCTTCCAAGCTGATGACGCGGGTTCGATTCCCGTCGCCCGCTCCATAGGATAGTTTTAACGGCTTTGGCTCTATTTGGTGCCAGAGCCGTTTTCATAAGCGTGCCGGGCGACGGGAATCGAACTCGGCAGGGTGCGAAGCTGAGAAAATGCGTGAGCATTTTCCAGCGCAGCACGCAAGGGCCAATGGCCCGCAGCGAAACAAGGGTTTGCGAAGCAAACCCTTGGACTTCCCGTCGCCCGCTCCACAAGATGGATGAATGGCTCTGCTTCCTTTTGGAAGCAGAGCCATTTCCATATACATGCTGGGAACCCCACATCCCCTCCTAAGTTGCGGTGAAATACGGACTGTTTTCCGGCTTTTATGGCCCATGTAGTCCGTATTTCACCGCAACTTGCACCTGAGCTTCAGGTTGAGATTGCTCGGCCAGGAAACGCCGGCTATTATCTGGCAGATTATGGTTGGCACGTGCCGTCGCTACTCGAGGCCTGCGATGCGCTGCTCGACGAGCGCGGTTTTCGCGGGTCGGCCAAGGCCGGCATCTCGGTGTTTGACGACGACTTTGGCCTGCATGCCCAGCAGGTGGCACCATCCGCCTGCTCGACAAACGCGACGTAGCCCGTAAGTCGATGTTCACCACGCATTCGCTCCCTTTGTCGATTCTGATCGAAGAAATCGAGCAATCGTGCGATGATATCTTCTTCATAGGGATTCAGCCGGGCGACACGGAGTTCTACAACCCCATGTCCCCGGAAGTCTTTGACGCCGTTGACGCCGTGTACGACGCCGTGGCCGCCAACGACTTTTCCCACTTTGTCCGCTTGGGACAGGAGCTGTAGCAGCGCTTGTCCCTGGTGATTAGGAAAGAAGTGATTGACATGGCAGATTCCAAGGTGGAGTACCCTGCTCCCGATTGCCTGGCGCCCGCCGCGATCGAGGTCAAGACCGAGGCCGCCGGCGTGACCAAGGCTAACCTGCCGGTCGATAAGGCCTTTCTGTTGGCAATGTTCGCCGGTGCGTTTATCGCCTTCGGCGGTCTGTTCTTTACGGTGTTTTTGAGCGACAGCACGCTGGGCTGGGGTGCCCAGCGCGTCGTGGGCGGCCTGTGCTTTTGCCTGGGCCTGGTGCTGGTGCTGGTGTGTGGCGCCGAGTTGTTCACCGGTAATTCGCTTATGGTCTGCGCGCTCAAGAGCAAAAAGATCACCCTGGTCCAGATGCTCAAGGCTTGGGTCGTCGTGTGGCTTGGCAACTTTGCCGGTGCCCTGTTCATCGTCTTTTTGGTGTACATGGCCGGCATTTACAAGCTCAACGGCGAGGCGGTCGCCAATTCCATGGTGAGTGTCGCCGCCGGCAAGGTGACGATCGACTGGCTGACGATCTTCTTCCGCGGCATCCTGTGTAACATCTTTGTGTGCCTGGCCGTGTGGATCGGTACCGCCGGCAAGACCGTGGTCGATAAGGTCGTGGGCATTCTGCTGCCCATCGCCGCCTTTGTGGCCTGCGGTTTTGAGCACTGCGTTGCCAATATGTACTTTTTGCCCATGGGTGCCGTGATGCACGCGTGCGGCTATGGTGTCGACGTCGCCGGCGCCGATGCACTCAACGCCGCGGGCATTGCGTTTAACCTGTCCGCCGCCACGTTGGGCAACATCGTGGGCGGTGCGGTTCTGGTCGCGCTCGGCTACTGGTTTATCTACGCCAAGAAGTCTGAGGCGTAGGGTACCGTCTGTTTGACGTTGGACCTCCCGCGGGGCGTCGCCGTGCGAGGATAATAGCGATTGATTGACTCAGCCGATCGAATCGGCTGATAGTTTGACGTTCGAACGATTGATTCACCTTTGGTTTTGAAAGGCCGCACATGAGCGATAGCCAGAACATGTCCGATGAGGTTCGCGCCCGCCTGCGAGCCATTCCCTCCGTCAACGAGCTGCTCGCCGAATGGCCGGTAGTGAAGGCGGCGGGGGAGACCTGCGACGCAGTGGTGCATGCCGCCGTCACGGCCGAGCTCGACGAGGAACGCGCCGCCATTCGCGCCGGTGCCGCCCCGCGCTCTAAGCGCGACCTGGCCTCGGCGATCGAGTGGCGTGCGCACCGCTCCGCGCTGCCGAGCCTGCGCCCTGCCGTCAACGCCACGGGCGTGGTCATCCATACCAACTTGGGCCGCGCCCCGCTCGCGGAGTCGGCGGCAAAGGCCGTGGCCGAGGTTGCGCGCGGGTACAGTACGCTCGAGTACAGCGTGGACACCTGCTCGCGCGGGTCGCGCAAGGAACACGCCGCGCAGCTGATCCGCTCGCTCACCGGTGCCGAGGACGCGCTTGTGGTCAACAACAACGCCGCCGCGGTGCTGCTGGTGCTGGCTACCCATGCCGCAGGCAAGGAGGTCATCGTTAGCCGCGGCGAGCTTGTCGAGATCGGCGGCAGCTTTCGCATCCCCGATGTCATGGCGTCTTCGGGCGCCAAGCTCGTCGAGGTCGGCGCCACCAACCGCACGCACCTAGCAGATTATGAGCAAGCCATCACGCCCGATACGGCCATGATTCTCAAGGTCCATCCTTCCAACTATCGCATCGAGGGCTTTCACGAGGAGGTGAGCTCTCGGGAGCTTGCGGTGCTTGCTCACAAGCATGGCCTGCTGTTCTATGAGGACCAGGGGTCGGGCGCGCTCCTGCCCGATGACATCCTGGTGCGCGGTGGCGAGGAACCCACGCCGGCTTCGGTCGCGGCGGGGCTCGATATCGTGTCGTGCTCGGGCGATAAGCTGCTGGGCGCGGCGCAGGCGGGCATCATCATGGGCCGTCGCGATCTGGTCCAGGCCTGCGGCGCACATCCACTCATGCGCGCTCTGCGTCCGGGCAAGTTGGCGCTTACGGCGCTCGAGGCCACGCTGCGTATCTACATGGACGGCGCCGATGTTGCCCATCGCGATATTCCGGTGCTCAACATGCTTACGCTGCCGCAGGCCCATTTGGAGCGACGTGCCCGCAAGCTGCGCGATCGTATGGTCGCCGGGCTCGATAAGGCCGGTTGCCCGTGCGCCGTTCAGGTGGAGATCGTCGAGGAATCGTCGACCCCCGGTGGCGGCTCGCTGCCTACCATGGAGCTGCCCACGATGTGCGTTGCCGTGCGTCTTGTTGACGCGCGCCTGACGGTCGATGCGCTCAAGCGCTCGCTTGTCCAGGACTTCGACACGCCGGTCGTCACGCGAACCTCGCATGATCGCATTTTGTTTGACGTCCGTACGCTCGTGGGCGACCGCGATATCGAGACGGCGGCGTCGATGCTTGCCGCATGCGTTGAGAAGGCGCTTGCTCGATGAGTGAGGTCCAGGCGCTGGTGGAGTGTCCCGTTATCGTTGGCACGGCGGGCCACGTCGACCACGGTAAGTCGGCATTGATCGAGGCACTGACCGGCAAGAATCCCGACCGTCTGGAGGTTGAGCGTCGTCGAGGTATGACCGTTGAGCTTGGCTTTGGCGAGCTGGCGCTGCCGAGTGGCAAGATTGTCGGCCTGGTCGACGTGCCTGGCCATGCCCACTACCTGCGCGCCATGGTGCAGGGCGCCACGGGTATCGACGTGGCCGTGCTGGTGGTTTCGGCCGTCGAGGGCGTGATGCCGCAGACCCGCGAGCACGTGCATGTGCTGGAGCTGCTGGGCGTTACGCATATGGTGGTCGCGCTGACGATGTGCGACCTGGCCGATGCCGAGATGACCGAGCTTGCCGAGCTCGATGTCGATGACTTTTTGTCGGGTACCGTGTTTGCGGGCGCGCCGATTGTGCCCGTGTCGTCCAAGACGGGCGAGGGGATCGACGGGCTGCTTGCGGTGGTCGACGAGCAGGTAAGTGCCTGCTGGGATGCTTGCCGCAACCGTTCCGATCGGAGCGATGCCTCGTCTCGCCTGCCGATTGACCGCTGCTTTACGATCAAGGGTGTCGGCACCGTCGTTACGGGAACGCTGCACGATGCGCCGGTTGCGGTGGGCGACGAGCTGATGGCTCTGCCGTCGCGTACGGTCTGTCGTGTGCGCGGGATTCAGGTGCATGGCGATACGCCGCGCGCGCTGCCTGGACAACGCGTGGCGCTCAACCTGGTCGGTGACGGTGTCGCGGCGCTTGACCGTGGTGAGATGCTGGGCGTGGCGGGTCGCTTTGGTCAGACGTTGCGCTTTATGATGACGTTTACCTACCTGGGCCGCGAGGGCGCCAAGCCGCGCGTGCTCGAGTCGGGCGCGCGCGTGCACGTGATGGCCGGCACGGCCGAGGTCATCGGCCGCGTTATGCTTTTGGAAGGCGAGGCCCCCATGGCGGTGGGCGAGACCCGTACCGTGCAGGTGCGCCTGGAGGAGCCATTGCCGCTGCGCGCCGGAGACCATGCCGTGGTGCTGTCGTATTCGCCCGTTATGCTCATCGGCGGCGGGCGTGCGCTGTTTGCGGCGCTTGAAGCCGGCGATGCCGTTGCTGGCGTAGACGCGTGGCTGGCGCTGCAAGCGCTGCCGGTTGCGGCGGCTGATGTTGCCGAGGCGCTCGATCTTGTTGCCGGTGAGGCTGAGGCAGCGCTGGGCGAGTTGGTGGCGCGAGGTGTTGTTTGCGAGCTTGCCGGCTCGGGCGGCACGTTGTATGCGAATGGCGTCGTGCTCGATGCCGCCATGGACGTGCTGGCGGCGACCCTGTCTGCCATGCACGCGGCGGCTCCCAAGGAGACGGGTTTTACGCCCGGCGCCGTTGCCCATGCTGCGTGGCCTGCCGCCGATGAAGGCGTTGCCGCGGCTCTGATTGCCGAGGGCTGCTCGCGTGGCGTGTGCGCCGCCGAGGGCACCGAGGTGTTCGACCCGCACTCCGCTGCTGCCGCGGCGCGTGTGGTGCGCGAGGCGTGTGAGCGCATTGTGGCGCTGCTCGACGGGGCCGGCCTCGATGCGCCGACGCTGCCCGAGGTGGGTGAGCGACTGCAGCTCGACCGCGACACCATGACGCGCGCCCTGCGCGAGCTTTCGCTCAACCGCTCGATCGTTAAGGTCGAGCGCGACGTTGCCCTGTCTGCCATCTCGGAAGCCCATGCGCGCGAGCTTGTCGCCGCTGCCATTGAGGCAACCGGCGGCGCTGCCACCACGAGCGTGCTGCGCGAGGCGCTGGGCGTGTCGCGCAAACGTGCCATCAGCATCTTGGAGCACCTGGATGCCGTGCGCTTTACGGTGCTCGACAAGGAAGCCGGTGGCCTGAGGTCCCTGCGCTAGACTGGCTGCTCGGTTTGGTAAAATACCGCCGCACTTGGGAACGGATGGGCTCCGGTGGGCTCCGCGGTCCTCAAAACCGTTGCGAGGCGTGCAAAACGTCTTGGATGTGTTCGATTCACATACGTTCCCGCCACACGCTACCAGCGCTTTTGTGCTCGCGGTCTTGCTGCGTGCCGCAAAGGCGCTGTTTTGTTTTTGTGCGGGTCGGCCGTGTCGTCTGTCTTGCCGCCGGTGTGCCCGGGCGCATCATGTGTCCCCAATGTGGTGGTTTGGAACATGTGGACGAAACAGCTTCGAAACACGCGATTTCTACGTCGGGTGCTCAAAAACGCTTCTACCTGCATCGTAATCAAAACGAAACATCTGCTCGTCGGCTTATGCGAAACTTTGCTGCAACAGTGCGATATTATCCATACACGATAAAGTTCGCGGCGCATAGGGTGCCGTGACCGACATTTTCGTTTCCCATCATTGGAGGAAGCATGAGCTACACGCAGAAAGTTCTCGAAGAGCTCAAGGCCCGCTATCCCGAGCAGCCTGAGTTCATCCAGGCCGCGACCGAGATCCTCGGCACCATCCAGCCGGCGCTCGACGCCCACCCCGAGTACGAGGAGGCCGCCCTGCTGGAGCGCCTCGTCGAGCCCGAGCGCATCGTCATGTTCCGTGTTCCCTGGGTCGACGATCAGGGCAAGGTTCAGGTCAACCGCGGTTACCGCGTCGAGTTCAACTCTGCCATTGGACCCTACAAGGGCGGCCTGCGCTTTAACCCGACGGTCACCCTGGGTATGCTCAAGTTCCTGGGTCTGGAGCAGATCCTCAAGAACAGCCTGACCACCCTTCCCATGGGCGGCGGCAAGGGCGGCTCCGACTTTGACCCCAAGGGCAAGTCCAACAACGAGATCATGCACTTCTGCCAGTCCTTCATGACCGAGCTCTATCGCCACATTGGCCCCAACACCGACGTTCCCGCCGGCGACCTGGGCGTTGGCGGCCGCGAGGTTGCCTACATGTTCGGTCAGTACAAGCGCCTGACCAACGAGTGGACCGGCGTCCTTACCGGCAAGGGCCTCTCCTTTGGCGGCTCGCTCGCCCGTACCGAGGCCACCGGTTACGGTCTGGTCTACTTTGTGGACGAGTACCTCAAGAGCCGCGGCGACTCCTTCGAGGGCAAGAACGTTGTCGTTCACGGCTCCGGTAACGTCGCTATCTACGCGGTCCAGAAGGTCGCCCAGCTCGGCGGCAAGGTGCTCGCCTGCTCCGATACCCACGGCTGGGTCGAGGATCCCGACGGCATCGACTACACCGTGCTCGAGCACGTCTACAACAAGAAGCGCTCCGGCCACGACAAGGGCGTCACGCTCGCCATGTATGTTGACGAGAAGCCCAACGCCGTGTGGCACGAGGGCGACGGCCGCGGCGTGTGGCAGCTGCCCTGCGACATCGCGCTGCCCTGCGCTCGCGAGAACACGCTGCTGCTCGAGGACGCCCAGGCGCTCGTCGCCAACGGCTGCAAGGTGGTCGGCGAGGGCGCGAACATGCCCACGACCATCGAGGCCACGACTTACTTCCAGGAGAACGGCGTCGCCTTTATGCCCGGTAAGGCTGCCAACGCCGGCGGCGTGCTCGTGTCCGGCCTGGAGATGAGCCAGAACGCCGAGCACCTGTCCTGGACCTTCGAGGAGGTCGACGGCAAGCTCGAGCAGCTCATGCGCGGCATGTTCCACAACGTGGACGACACCGCCAAGGAGTACGGCCAGGAGGGCAACTTTGTCATGGGCGCTAACATCGCCGGCTTCCTGAAGGTCGCCGACGCCATGCTCGCCCAGGGCGTCTGCTAAATCTTCGCTTGACATAGCATGTGATGAGGCTCCCAGCCATCCGGCTGGGAGCCTTTTTCTATGGTGGCGAGGGCTGTGCGCCCTCGTTTGGTACACTTAGAGGTACTGGACAAGTGAAGAGATGGGGGAGAACGTGCTCAAGTTCGGTACCTACGTTCGCGTTGGAAACGCGGCCGAAGCCTATGAGCTCTTACAGAAGAACCGCAACAACAAGATTGTGGGCGGCGGCATCTGGATGCGCCTGGGTTCGCGTCGCGTGGCGACGGCGATTGACCTTTCGGCCTGCGGACTCGATCAGATCGAGGAGACCGAGACCGAGTTTCGCATCGGTGCCATGTGCACCCTGCGCCAGCTCGAGCGCCATGCCGAGCTCAACGCGCTCGTCAACCATGTCTTTGAGTTCGCCGTCCACGATATCGTGGGCGTGCAGCTGCGCAACACCGCCACGGTGGGCGGCAGCATCTACGGTCGCTTTGGTTTCTCGGACGTGCTCTCGGCCTTTTTGGCGCTCGATTCGTACGTTGAGCTGACGGGTGCCGGCCGCGTGCCGCTCGCCGAGTTCGTGGATATGGGCTACGTGCGCGACGTGATCGAGCACGTGGTGGTCGTTAAGCACGATTACCGCGCAAGCTACGAGGCCGTGCGCAAGGCCGCGACCGACTTCCCCTCCTTAAACGTCACCGCTGCCTGGTGGGACAACAGCTGGCATGTCACCGTGGGCGCCCGCCCGCTGCGCGCGACCCTGCTGCAGGGCGAGGCGTGCGGCCTGGTGAGCGAGCAGCCTTCCGAGGACGAGCTGCGCGCCCTGGCCGCGTCCGTACGCGCACTGAGCTACGGCACCAACCTGTGGGGCTCGGCCGACTATCGCCGTTGCATCTCGGCGCCGCTTGCCGTGCAGGCCGTGTGCCGCGCCGCCGGCATCGAGCTTTCGGCCTCGCTTGCCCGCGAGCTCGAGGGCGTGCAAGTGCCTAAGTTTGCCACGGACGAGTATTCCTGCCGCCG
This sequence comes from Collinsella sp. HCP28S3_E12, assembly GCF_052065595.1. NCBI lineage: Bacteria > Bacillati > Actinomycetota > Coriobacteriia > Coriobacteriales > Coriobacteriaceae > Collinsella > Collinsella sp. HCP28S3_E12. Next base: position 36,332 of record NZ_JBQHTS010000003.1, on the reverse strand, counting down.
CGTGCCCGGCGTCGATTCTAGCGAGGTGCGCTAATGGCTGCCAAACTCATCGATCTTTCCTTTACGCTCAACGGCCGCAAGGTCAAGGTTCAGATTGCCCCCGACACCATGCTCTTTGCGCTGCTGCGCGAGCAGGGCTGCGCGTCGGTGCGCTGCGCCTGCGAGACTACTAACTGCGGCCTGTGCACGGTGTGGCTCGACGGCGACCCGGTGCTGAGCTGCTCGGTTCCCGCTGCGCGCGTCGAGGGCCGCTCCGTCACCACGCTCGAGGGCCTCAAGGCCGAGTCCGAGGCGCTCGCCCACGCAATGGCTGCCGAAGGTGCCGAGCAGTGCGGTTTTTGCGCCCCCGGCCTCATCATGAACGTGCTGGCGCTTGCCCGCGCCGCCAAGGAGGACCCGAGCCTCGTCGCCACGCGCGAAGAGCTCTCGCGCCAGCTCGCCGGCAACCTCTGCCGCTGCAGCGGCTACGAGAGCCAGCTGCGCGCCATCGTCCGCTTCCTTAACGAGTCCGGCGTGCAGGTGGGCTTTGAGATGCCCGAGCTTCCGGTCAACGACACCAGCTGCGATGGCGTCTCGTACAAGCAGATCACCCATAAGCAGCCCAAGAAGGACTCGAAGGCCCTGCTCGAGGGGCGTCCCGTCTACACAGGAGACCTGGTGCCCGCCGGCGCCCTTATCGTCAAGCTCAAGCGCAGCCCGTATGCCCGTGCCAAGATCCGCTCCATCGATACGTCGCGCGCCCTGAAGGTGCCCGGCGTCGTGGGCGTCTACACCTACGAGGACGTGCCCAAGCGCCGCTTTACTATCGCCGGCCAGAGCTATCCGCAGCCGAGCCCCTACGACCGCCTGATCCTCGAGAACCTGGTGCGCTACCAAAACGAGGAGGTGGCGATCGTCGCCGCCGAGACCGAGGAGGCCGCCGACAAGGCGCTCAAGCTCATCAAGGTCGACTACGAGGTGCTCGAGCCCCTGCTCGACTTTACCCAGGCGCTCGATAACGACATCGTGGTCCACCCCGAGGGCGACGTGACCTTTATGTTCCCGCAGGGCGGCGACGTTGCTCGCAACCTGGTGTGTAGCGGTACCAGCGATTTTGGCGACCTGGACGAGGCCTTCGCCCAGAGCGACATCGTCTTTGAGCGCACTTACACCAGCCAGGCCACGCAGACCGCGCCCATGGAGACCTTCCGTGCCTTCGCGACGACCGACGCGTTCGGCCGCATCTCGGTGACCACCTCCACGCAGGTGCCCTTTCATGTGCGCCGCATGGTCGCGCAGTCGCTCGACATTCCGCAGTCGCAGGTGCAGGTTATTAAGCCGCGCATCGGCGGCGGCTTTGGCTCCAAGCAGACGGGCTGCTGCGAGATCTTCGTGGCGTTCGTGACGCAGCAGACTGGCCGTCCGAGCTATTGCTGCTACACCCGCGAGGAGACCATCACTGCGGGCAACTCGCGTCACCAGATGCAGATGACCGTCAAGCTGGGCGCCATGAACGACGGCACCATCACGGCCATCGACCTGCACACGTTGTCCAACGCCGGCGCGTATGGCGAACATGCCACCACGACGATCGGCCTCTCGGGCCACAAGAGCCTGCCCATCTACAACCACGTGAAGGCGAGCCGCTTTAGGTGGGACGCCGTCTACACCAACACCAACCGCGGCGGTGCGTATCGCGGCTACGGCGCCACCCAGGGCCAGTTTGCCGTGGAGAGCGCCGTCAACGAGCTCGCCGACATGCTGCACATGGATCCCGCCGACCTGCGTCTTAAGAACATCGTGCGCGAGGGCGAGATTATGCCGCAGTACTACAACGAGAAGCTCAACGCCTGCGCGCTCGACCGCTGCCTGCTGCGTGCGATGGACATGATCGGCTGGCGCGACAAGCCGCTGGCCGTGGACCTGGGCGACCGCGTGCGTGCTCTGGGCTGCGCGCTCACCATGCAGGGCTCGGGCATCTCCAACGTGGATATCGGCGGCATCGACATGCGCCTGGAGGAGGACGGCTTCATTACCATCGGCACCGGCGCCACCGATAACGGCATGGGTGTCGACACGATCCTGGCGCAGATTGCCGCCGAGGAGCTGGGCGTGGAGAGCTCGCTTATCGTGGTGCGCGGCGTGGATACCGACGTCTCGCCGTTCGATGCCGGCTCGTACGCGAGCTCGGGCACGTACGTGACGGGCCTGGCAGCCAAGAATGCCGCGACCGAGCTGCGCGAGAAGATCTGCGCCAAGGCCGCCCAGATGTGGGACGTGGACGCCGCCGACGTGGTCTTCGACGGCCAGTACGTGCGTCTGTCTGACGAGCGCGCCGCTCGCGAGTGCGGCCGCTACCTCACGCTGCGTGACTTTGCCAACCTGTGCGTCAAGAACATCGCGGGCGGCGACGCGCTCACCTCGCATGCTTCTGCCTGCCTGCCAGTTTCGCCTCCGCCGTTTATGGCCGGCATTGCCGAGGTCGAGGTCGACAAGGCCACCGGCAAGGTGACTGTGGTGGACTATGCGGCGGCTGTGGACTGCGGCACCGTGATCAACGAGGCGCTCGCGCGCGTCCAGGCCGAGGGCGGCATTGCCCAGGGCATCGGTCACGCGCTCTACGAGATTGTCGAGCACGACGACCGCGGCCGCCTGCGCACCGGTAACTTTATGAGCTACAAGCTGCCCACGCGCCTGGATATCGGCAGCATTCGCGTGGCCTTTGAGCCGAGCTACGAGCCGACGGGCCCGTTTGGCGCCAAGTCGATCGGCGAGGTCGTCATCAACACACCGCTCGCCGCCGTTGCCTCGGCCGTGGCGCACGCCACCGGCCACCAGGTTCGCTCGCTGCCGATCACGCCCGAGAAGGCCCTGCTGGGGGAGTAGGCGAGGCGCGGCAGCCGCCGCTCTTTGGCAAGCCCGAGGAAACTGCAGCCCACTTTTCAACCGAATTGTGGGCTGCGGGAGATAGCCGATGGGGGTAGCTAATTTGGGACGGGGCTTTTTTAGCTACCCCCACAAGCGGGGTAGCTAAAAAAGCCCCGTCCCAAATTAGCTGCCCTGTTCCGCTGTAACTCGTGGTGAGGTCGTGGGCCTAAAAAGGTGTGCGTGCGCTTGCCGTTCGTATCTGCTATCATTCCTAGTCTGTGCGCTCATGCGGGCGTGGCGGAATTGGTAGACGCGCCAGATTTAGGTTCTGGTGGGATTCCCGTGAAGGTTCGAGTCCTTTCGCCCGCACCAACGCACCTGCGTCGGCCTCGGCCGTCGCGACACTTTGTTGCATAAAGGTACCAGCACCTCAGATAAGCTGGGCAGTATGAGGAGGAACGTGTTGAACATCACCGCTTCTGACGTCAAGGACGCCAAGCTCACCGCTACGGTCACCATCCCGGCCGCCGACGTCGACGCCGCGATCAAGAAGGCCTACAAGGACACCGCCAAGAAGTACCGCTTCCCGGGCTTCCGTGCCGGCAAGGCTCCCCGTCCGGTCATCGACGCTGCTCTTGGCGCCGAGGCCACCCTCGCTCAGGCCACCAACGATCTGATCGCCGCCAACGAGCCCGCCGTCCTCAACGAGCTGGACATCGTCCCCACCAAGAACGGTGACTACAAGGAGCTCGACCTCGCCAAGGATCACGAGGACTACACCTACACCGTCGAGTTCTCTCTGCGTCCTGCCGCCGAGCTCTCCTCCTACGACGCTGTCGAGATCGAGATGCCTCCCGCGGAGGTCACCGAGTCCGAGATCAACAACCAGGTCGAGATGCTCCTCAACTACCGTGCCACCTTCGAGGACGTCGAGGGTCGCGGCGTCGAGGCCGAGGACTACGTTACCGTCGACCTCAAGGCCGTCGAGAACGCCGACAACTTCGCTGCCGAGGGCCGCATGCTCATCGCCGGTAGCGACAGCAACCCCAAGGAGTTCAACGAGGCTCTGATCGGTGCTAACGTCGACGACGTCAAGACCGTCACCTGGACCGACGAGGTCGAGGAGGGCGAGGAGGCCGAGACCCACACCGTCGAGGTCACCGTCAAGGGCATCAAGGTCCGCAACACCCCCGAGCTCACCGACGAGCTCGTCAAGTCCGACTTTGGCTTCGACAGCATCGACGCTATGCGCGACGCCATCAAGCTCGAGATCGAGCAGGACAAGGCTTCCCGCCTTCCGGCCGAGAAGGAGAACCGTTGCGTCGCCGCTCTCGCCGAGCGTCTGCAGCTCGAGGAGATGGACGCCGACTACGAGCAGTCTGTCTTTGAGGAGCTTGGCCAGAACTTCCTGTCCAACCTCGCTGCCCGCGGCATGACGCTGGACACCTGGCTGCCCGCTTCCGGCCTGACCATGGAGCAGTTCATCGGCGACCTGCACAAGCAGGCCAACGACGTTGCCCGCGAGTCCCTGGCGCTCGACGCCCTCGCCCGTGAGCTCAAGATCGAGGTCACCGAGGACGACGTCAACGCCGAGTTCGAGAAGGCCGGCGTCAAGGACGTCGAGGCTTCCAAGGCCGAGTTCATCGCCGATGGACGCATGCCTGCCGTCCGCGAGTCCATCCGTCGCTCCAAGGCCGTCGACCACCTGGTCGAGAACGCCAAGGTGACCGAGGTCGACGAGACCGCCAAGGACGCCGAGTAATTCTCGCCACCTTTCCCGCGAGCGCATGCAGGCGCCCGTGATGGGGTAAAGTTATAAACCGGTCATTCGGTTGCTTCGTACGGTGCCAGCCAATGCATAGCATGCGGGCACCGTACGTTTATCTAGAACCAATTTGGTCCGCAAGAGAGAAATGGAGATGCGTATGATCGCTAAGTTCGATTCCGCCCTCGTGCCATACGTTATCGAGCAGACGCCGCGCGGCGAGCGCAGCTACGATATCTATTCGCGCCTGCTCAACGACCGCATCATCTTCTTGGGCGAGGAGATCAACTCCGTCAGCGCCAACCTGGTCGTTGCCCAGCTGCTGCATCTTGAGAGCCAGGATGCCGAGAAGGATATCTCGCTCTACATCAATTCGCCCGGTGGCGAGGTCTACTCCGGCCTGGCGATTCTGGACACCATGAACTTTATCAAGCCGCAGGTCTCCACCATTTGCGTCGGTATGGCTGCGTCTATGGCCGCCGTGCTGCTTTCGGCCGGCGCCAAGGGCAAGCGCTTCTGCCTGCCGCACTCCAAGGTCATGATTCACCAGCCCAGTGGCGGTGCCCAGGGTCAGCAGACCGAGATCGAGATCGTGGCCGAGGAGATCAAGAAGACCCGTCGCGAGCTCAACCAGATCCTGTCCGACGCCTCGGGCCAGCCGATCGAGAAGGTCCAGGCCGATACCGAGCGCGACAACTACCTGACCGCTGCCGAGGCCCTTGACTACGGCCTGATCGACCGTATCGTTACCTCGCGCGATCTTGCCGCGAAGGACGCCTAGAATGGCCGGTAACATGCAGGACAACTTTGACGAGAACGGCAACCCCATCCGCTGCTCCTTCTGCGGAAAAGAGCAGGGTCAGGTGCGCCGCCTTGTAAAGGGCCCTACCAACATCTTTATCTGCGACGAGTGCGTTGCCGCCTGCTCCGAGATCTTGGAGGAGTCGCTGGCTTCGGACTTTATGGATGCCGCCTGCAACGGCAAGCTGCCGGGCTTCCTCAACGACCACGGTCAGGCTGCCGGGCAGCCTGCCATGGATCCCGAGCCCGAGGGCTTTGAGCTCGAGGACGACGTACGTCAGGTCATCACGCACGTGCCGACCCCGCACGAGATCTATGACGAGCTTTCGGCCTATGTCATGGGTCAGGAAGACGCCAAGCGCGCCATGTCGGTTGCCGTGTACAACCACTACCGTCGCGTGATCGAGGGCGGCGCCGCGCTTTCGGCCTTTGACGAGGCCTCGGGTGCGGGTTCGCGGCTCGACGACGATATGGACGAGGTGGAGCTCGCCAAGTCCAACATCTTGCTGCTCGGTCCCACCGGTACCGGTAAGACCTTGCTCGCCCAGACGCTCGCGCGCATCCTCGAGGTGCCGTTTGCCATCGCCGACGCCACCGCACTCACCGAGGCCGGTTACGTGGGCGAGGACGTGGAGAACATCCTGCTCAAGCTCATCAATGCTGCCGATGGCGATATCGAGCGTGCGCAGGTCGGCATCATCTACGTGGACGAGATCGACAAGATCGCCCGCAAGGCCGAGAACCTCTCCATCACCCGCGACGTTTCGGGCGAGGGCGTTCAGCAGGCGCTGCTTAAGATCCTTGAGGGCACGGTGGCAAGCGTTCCGCCCACCGGCGGCCGCAAGCACCCCCAGCAGGAGCTGCTGCAGATCGACACGACCAATATCTTGTTTATCTGCGGCGGTGCCTTTGTGGGTCTGGACAAGATTATCGCCGATCGCGTGGGCAACAAGGGCGTGGGCTTTAACTCCGAGATCGCCGGCCCCATCTCGGTCGACGAGAACGACCTGCTGCGTCAGGTGCTCCCGCAGGACCTCAACGCCTTTGGTATGATTCCCGAGTTTGTGGGACGTACGCCCGTCGTCACCCAGACACAGGCGCTCGACGAGGACGACCTGGTGTCGATCCTGACCGAGCCAAAGAACGCCGTTGTGCGTCAGTACCGCAAGATGTTCCAGCTCGAGGACGTTGAACTTGAGTTTGAGGACGCCGCCCTGCACGAGATTGCCCGCATGGCGCTTGCCCGCAAGACCGGCGCCCGCGGCCTGCGCTCCATCTGCGAGGACGTGCTGCAGCAGACGATGTTCGACCTGCCGAGCGAGGAAGGAGTCGCCAAGGTCATCGTGACCGAAGCCTCCGTAAAGGGCACCGAACAGCCCCAGCGCATCTACGGCTAACCTGCCAAAAAGGGACAGGTTTATTTTGGCAGGTTTTATCAGGGAGAATGACGTTTTCCCATATAAAACCGACCAAAATAAACCTGTCCCTAAATGGTAGGTTTCGCAAATGTGAATTTGAATAGCCTCCGACCACCCGCGGTCGGAGGCTATTTTATATATACGCAATAACCCCAACTACCTGTGTTATTCTGTGTGTTTGTTTAAGCCTCAGCGAAGTCGTATCAGACTGAAGTAATCGATACCTAAGGGGAGGAATACAGACCCTGGTGGGCCTCCATTCCTCCCCGGTGGGACGGGAGAGATATATGGAAGAAATGCCCAAAAACTACGATCCGTCGACCAACGAGCCGGCGATCCTGCAAAAGTGGCTCGACGGCGGCTACTACAAGCGCCGTGAGGGCGTGGGCGACTGCACTGTCACCATTCCGCCTCCCAACGTGACCGGCAAGCTCCACATGGGTCACGCCACCGACGACTCCATCCAGGATGCCATCATCCGCATGGCCCGCATGCGCGGCAGGTCCACCCGCTGGGTGCTCGGTACCGACCACGCCGGTATCGCCACGCAGACCAAGGTCGACAAGAAGCTCAAGAGCGAGGGCATCAGCCGCCTGGAGATCGGCCGCGATAAGTTTGTCGACGCCTGCTGGGATTGGACCCACGAGTACGGCGGCATCATCGTCGAGCAGATCAAGCGTATGGGCTGCTCCGTCGACTTTGATAACGAGCGCTTTACCATGGACGAGGACTACGCCCAGGCCGTGCGCAAGGTGTTCTGCGACTGGTACCACGACGGCCTGATCTACCGCGGCAAGCGCATCGTCAACTGGTGCCCCAACTGCACCACCGCCATCTCGGACGACGAGGCCGAGTACAAGGACGAGAAGGGTCACCTGTGGCACCTGCGCTACCCGCTGACCGAGCCGGTCAACGGCCAGGACTACATCGTCGTCGCCACTACGCGCCCCGAGACCATGCTCGGCGACACGGGCGTGGCTGTCTCCCCGAAGGACCCCGAGAAGGCCGCCTTTGTGGGTAAGACCGTCAAGCTCCCCATCGTCGACCGTGAGATCCCCATCTTTGAGGATTGGCATGTCGACGCCAACTTTGGCTCCGGCTTTGTCAAGGTCACCCCGGCCCACGACCCCAACGACTACGCCATGGGTCAGGCCCACGACCTGCCGCAGATCAACATCTTTGACGAGCATGCGGTGGTCGTCGAGGGCTACGGCGAGTTTACCGGCATGACCCGCGAGGAGTGCCGCGAGGCCGTCATCAAGTGGTTTGAGGAGCACGACCTGCTCGATCACGTCGAGGATCACGATCACTCCGTCATGCACTGCTACCGTTGCGACTCCGCACTGGAGCCGTGGCTGTCCGAGCAGTGGTTTGTGGCCGTCGACAAGCTCAAGGGGCCGGCGCTCGATGCCGTCAACTCCGGCAAGGTGACCTTCCACCCCGCGCGTTGGACGCAGACCTATACCACCTGGATGGAGAACCTCAAGGACTGGTGCATCAGCCGCCAGCTGTGGTGGGGCCACCGTATTCCCGTGTTCTACTGCGAGGACTGCGGCTGGGAGGATGCCCTTACCGAGGACACCGACGTGTGCCCTAAGTGCGGCGGTCATCACGTGCATCAGGACGAGAACGTGCTGGATACCTGGTTCAGCTCGCAGCTGTGGACTTTCGCCACGCAGGGCTGGCCCCAAAAGCCGGAGCTGCTCGAGGGACATCACCCCACGACGGCACTCGTCACCGCGCGCGACATCATCGCGCTGTGGGTCGCCCGCATGGTCATGAGCTCGCTGTACTTCCTGGACGAGGTGCCGTTTAAGGACGTCGTCATCTACCCGACGATTCTTGCCAAGGACGGCAGCCGCATGTCCAAGTCCAAGGGCAACGGCGTTGACCCCATGGACCTCATTGGCATGTACGGCGCCGACGCCATGCGTTACAACCTGCTGACGCTCTGCACCAACAACCAGGACGTCAAATTTGACGCGAACATCGATAAGAAGACCAAGAAGCTTATCGACAGCCCGCGTACCGAGCAGGCCAAGTCGTTTGTGACCAAGATTTGGAACGCCAGCCGCTTCCTGCTTATGAACATGGAGGGCTACACGCCCGGCGAGCCCGTCGTAGAGACGCCGGCCGACGCCTGGATGTTCAGCCGTCTGGCCAAGGCCGTCAAGATGGTTACCGAGGGCATCGAGAACTACACCTTTGGCGACATGGCCCGCGGCGTTCAGCAGTTCTTCTGGAACGAGGTCTGCGACTGGTACGTCGAAGTCACCAAGGCGCGCCTGAAGGGCGAGGGCCGTCTGCAGGCGCAGCGAAACCTGATCTTTGTGCTCGATACCTCTATTCGCCTGATGCACCCGCTCATGCCGTTTGTCACCGAGGAGATCTGGGACAACATGCCGGCGAGCGTGCTCGACCTGGACGCCGAGGGCAACGTGGACCGCGCCGAGGCGCTCATGATCGCCAAGTGGCCCGAGCCTGCCGACTATGTCAAGTATGTCGACGAGGACGCCGAGCGCGCGTTTGAGCTGTGTCGCACCGTCGTTTCTGCCGCCCGTGCCACGCGTTCGCGTTATCGCTTGAGCCCCAAGGCCGAGCTCGACGTGGTCGTGCGTGCCGGTGCCGAGGACATCGAGAAGCTCGAGAGCCTGCGCTCGACCATCGAGCCGCTGGCCAATACCGCCTCGCTGGTCATGGGTACCGATGTTGAGAAGCCGGCCGCGAGCATCGCCGTGGTCGACAGCGGCGTCGAGGTCTTTGTGGTGCTCGAGGGCAAGGTTGACCTTTCGGCCGAGAAGGCACGTCTGGAGAAGGAGATTGCCGCGGCCCAGAAGGAGCTCGCCGGCTGCGAGAAGACGCTCGCCAACGAGGGCTTTGTGGCCAAGGCCGCGCCCGCGGTGGTCCAGAAGAAGAGGGACCGTGCAGCTGAGCTCAAGGAGATCCTGGAGGCGCTGACTGCTCAGGTTGCTGACTTCTCGTAAGCGTTACTGGGGGACGCGGTTTGGGGCATTGCTCGCTACTGCGGACAGTCCTGCTCGCACGAAGGCCACATTAAGTGGCCTTCGGCTCGTGCGGAACTTGTATCGAGCAAAGCCCCAAACCGCTCCCAGGTCGTTTACGTGGTTGTTTGCAACTGGTGGGTTAGGCCACTTGGCTGTGGCCTTGATTCTGCTGCAAAGCGGTGTTTGGCTGATATTTCGAATGGGAGGGGCTCGTTGTTGATTCGGGCCTCTTTTTATGTTGAGGGGACTTTGGGTTATGGCTAAGCGTTCTGGGTCGTATGTCGTTCCTTTCTCGTTTGATTTGCTTTCGTTTGGTGAGGCTGTGGGGCTTGCTGCCGATACGGGGCGGATTTCTGGGGATGCTGGTCCTCTGCTCGAGACGGTTGTCGATATGCTCGATGAGCTGGGGCGGCCGGACGAGTACTTTGATTGCGTTCAGGTTGCCGGTACCAATGGCAAGACTTCGACCACGCGTTTTTCGGCTGCTATCCTTCGCGGCGAGGGGCTCAAGGCTGCGCTTTATACGTCGCCGCAGCTTGTTCGCTATCCCGAGCGCATGGAGGTCGATGGGCACGTCGTGAGCGATGAGGCGTTTGCCCGTGGCGTTTCTGCTGCTGCTGAGGCGGGGCATCGAGTGAATGCGCGCCGCGTGGTGGCGGGGGAGCGTGCCTATACCATCACGCCGTTTGACCTGCTGACGGCCGCCGCGCTTGTGGTGTTTGCCGAGGCTCGCGTGGATGTCGCCGTGCTCGAGGTCGGCATGGGCGGTCGCTGGGACGCCACGAGCGCGACCGATCCTGTCGCCGTTGCCATCACGGGCATCGGACTCGATCACACGCGCATTCTGGGCGATACGCTCGAGGCCATTGCGGGGGAGAAGGCCGCCGTCATTAAGCCCGGACGCCTGGTTGTGCTGGGCGAGGGCACGCATGAGCCGAGCGTTCAGCGCGTTATGGATGCCCGTTGTCGCGAGTGTGGTGTGGTGCCGCTGGTGGTGAGCCACACCACGACCAAGGTGCCGGCGCATGTGGGCGATACGGTTGAGTTTAGCTGTACCACGCCGCGTGCGATTTATGTGTCGAGCATGGTTAAGCCGGCGTATCAGCCGCAGAATGCCGCGTGCGCGATTATGCTCTGCGAGGGGTATCTGGGTCGCGAGCTCGACCACGAGGCGCTTGATGCTTCGCTTATGGGCTGCCCCACGCCGGGCCGTTTTGATGTGTTGGGAACCGACCCGCTCAAGCTGATCGACGCCTGCCATAACCCCCAGAGCTGCGAGAACTTTGTGAGCGCCTTGGACGAGATCGATCCGTGCGTAGAGAATCGCCCCACGTTGCTGTGCGCCGCGCTGGCAGACAAGGACGTGGCGGGTATCGTCGACGTGCTGATCCCGGCCTTCCCGCGCGTGGTCGTCACACAGACCGATTCCGATCGCGCCCTGCCGGCGGAGGAGCTTGCTGCCCTGGTGGACTCCGATAAGCTCGCAGGCGTGTACCCCAGCGTGTCCGAGGCCCTCGCAGCCTTTGAGGCCGCAGGCGAGCCCTTCATAGCAGCAGGCACCATCACCCTGGCCGGCGAAGTTGCCGGTCTGCTCCGCTAGATCCCTTCCGCAGGGTAGCTAGTTTGCCTGCTCGCCACGAAATGGGCCTATCTACTACGTTTGACCGGCTACCCTCAACCATGCCGAGAATCGCAAAATCAAAACCGCAGGTAGAAGGCTTGTAAATTTTCAAAAAATACCCGCATGGTCGCCCCATGCGGGTTAAACGTAGTAGATAGGCCCATTTCGTGGCGGCATTCATGTGATGCGGCAAAGGGGCTGTCCCTTTGCCGCATTGCCTAGTCTAGGCGGACCGGATCGTGGGGGTAGGCGTTGAGGATCTCGACGCCGCTCTCGGTGACCAGGGCAAGGTCCTCGATGCGGACGCCGGTGCGGCCGGGGAGGTAGATGCCCGGCTCGATGGAAAACGTCATGCCCGGCTCCACGACCTGCTCATTGACGAGCGAGACGTCGCCCGGCTCGTGGTCTTGCAGGCCGATCGAGTGTCCCAGACGGTGCGTAAAGTACTTGCCATAACCCGCGTCCTCAATCACGTCGCGCGCGGCACGGTCCAGATCGCACATACGCACGCCCGGTGCGATGAGCGCCTCAGCGGCCTCGTTGGCGCGGCGCACGATGTCGTAGATGCGTGCCGTCTCCTCGTCCGGCTCGCCCCAAAAGAACGTGCGCGTCATGTCCGAGCAATAGTTGCGGCGACGCCCGCCAATGTCGAACAGCACCACGTCGCCACGCTTGAGTACCGTATCGTCTGGCTCGTGGTGCGGGTCGCCGGCGTTGGCGCCAAAGCTCACGATGGGCGGAAAGCTAAAGCCCTCGCAATCGTGCTTGCGATACAGGCCAAGCATCTGGTCGGCGATCTCGCGCTCTGTCACGTCTTCGTGGACGAGCTCGATCGCGTCGGCCATCACGGCGTCGTTAGCGGCCGAGGACACGCGCATAAGCTCCTGCTCGCCGGCGTCTTTGTAGGTTCGCGCGGCGGTCACGGCAAAATCGCCTAGGAAGAATTCGCTCGCGGCATGGCGCTCCATGAGGGGCATCAAGAAGCCGGAGCGCATGACGGTGTCGATGCCGAGCGGTTTGGTCGGATCAACCTCGCGAGCGATGGCGTCGGCCACGACGTCGGTATCGGTGTGGTACGCGACGCGGGCATTGTCATACTCGGGCAGCTGATGCAGCGCGTTGACCAAGATCACGGGCTCGCTACCGCGTGCGAGTAGTACGCCGCAAAAACGCTCGAACATATCGGCATAAAAGTCGGTCAGGTAATAAATCGACCACGGGTCGTTTACGAGCAGCTGCGCGCCGGGGTGCTGAGCCTCGAGCGCATCGAGCACGCGTGCCACGCGCTGGTCATCGACATGTGCCATACATCGTCCTTTCGTTAGGTTGCCACCATGGTATCCCCAATGCCAGGGCAGTCAATTTGGGACGGGGCTATTTTAGCTGCGTCAAATATGCGAGCTGATAGGTAAAAGTAGTCAATATGGTCCCGTCCCAAATGGGCTGGTTTCAAAACTATGGCGGATTACGGGGCTGGACCTGTATTACTTGACCATGGGAAAAATAGCGAAATTAAAACCGCAGGTAGAAGGCTTATCAAAAATCGAAAATTGCCAGTATGGGTGGGGGTCTCCGAATCAGCCCCGTAATCCGGCATAGTTTTGAAATGGCACTAAAGTAGGCACAAGCTAAATACCGATCCCAAGGCAAGTTGCGGTGGAATAGCTCCTTGATGCCGGGGTTTTGGCGGAAATTGGGAACTATTTCGCCGCAATTTAGGGGGCGGGGCGGATGCGGGGTAGCTAAAAGAGCACCGTCCCAAACGGGCTGCTTAGGCCGGGTCGATGTCCATGCTGGCGATGAGGTCGGTACCGGTGTCTAGGAGGTTGGGGAGGACTACATCGCCCATGCGGATGGGGACTTTGACCACTAGGCCGCGGATGAGGTCCATGGTCTGGGCATGGAGCTCGAGCGGGATGGCTTCGGCCGTGCGGACGGGCAGCAGCGCCTCGTCGCCGCCTGATACCGCCACGGTGGTAGTGAGGACGCGCATGGGGCAGGTGAGCTCCTGATGCGCGAACTTATCGCCGCGCGGGCAGCTGTTGCCGGTCACGGCGCGCACCGTCGCCACGCGGTCGTCGGCCCCGCGCTCCACTTCCACCGTAAGGAGGCACTCGGATGGGCAGGTGGTGCAGTTGAACTGTAGCGTCTCGATCGCATTTGTGCTCATGGCTATGCCTCCTCGACGGGCTCGACGGAAAGGATAATCTCGCTGGCACCCAGGTCGAGCGCTCGCTGTATCACCTTTGCCGGCAGCGGGAAGCTTTCCATAACGCTCGGTTTAAACGCGCGGACCTTGCCCGTAAGCAGTTCCTCGTCGCCCGCCAGAATGCGCACGCGGGCGGCATCGACCGGCCGGCGCACGCGGAAGTTGAGCCTGGTGAGTGCCACGGCCGTAATGCGTCCCGGCAGCGCGTAGCCGGCAATGTCGGCAGGGGAGACCGTGAGCTGGCAGCCAGCGCCCGTCTCGACATCCGCGCCGGTCCCCAGCGCGTACGTCGCCGCGGCTGCGCCGGCACGCTCGGACTCGGTCGTCACGTTGTCGGCCAGGTCGTGCACGTGCAGCACGTTGCCGCAGGCAAAGATGCCCGGCACGCCCGTCTGCAGGCTCTGGTCCACCACGGCGCCGCGCGTGCGCGGGTCAAGCTCAACACCCGCGCCTACCGAAAGCTCGTTCTCGGGAATCAAACCTACCGAAAGCAGCAGTGTGTCGCACGGAACGATGCGCTCGGTCCCCGGAATGGGCGCCAGATTTTCGTCGACCTGGCTCACCTCGACGGCCTCCACGCGGTCGTGCCCAATCACGCGTGTGACGGTGGTGGACAGGTGCAGCGGAATGCCAAAATCGTCCAGGCAATTCTTTACATTGCGGCGCAGGCCGTTGGCGTATGGCATAAGCTCGTACACGCCCTCGACCGAAATCCCCTCGAGCGTGCAGCGACGCGCCATGATGAGCCCAATGTCGCCCGAGCCTAAAATGACGGCGCGCGAGCCGGGCTTGAGGTTGTCGATGTTGATGTATCGCTGCGCCAGGCCGGCGGTAAACACGCCGGCGGGGCGGCTGCCGGGAATCTTGATCTCGCTGCGCGTGCGCTCGCGACACCCCATGGCAAGGACGACGGCGCGCCCGGTGAGCTGCAACATGCCGGCGGGGCTCATGAGCGTGACGGTGTGTGCCGAGGCTTCGCTCGCCGCGCCACTTGCGCCCGCGCCTGCGACTTTGTCCTCGCTTGAGTCGATCCCAATCACCATACTGTCCAGGAACAGTGCGATATCGGTTTCGCGCACCTGGTCGATAAAGCGCTGTGCGTACTCGGGACCGGTCAGTTCCTGCTTAAAGTGTGAGAGGCCAAAGCCCGGGTGGATGCACTGGCGCAGGATGCCGCCCAGGTGCTGCTCGCGCTCCACGATGGCCACGCGCGCTCCGGCCTTGTGTGCGGCAAGTGAGGCCGCCATGCCGGCAGGTCCGCCGCCGATAACGACTACGTCGAACGCCTGCGTCTGCACGGCGCCGGCAGCAATTGATGCCCTGTCGGCATCTGCGCAAGTGCACTCGACGCCCGATACCGCACCCATATCGATACTCGTCGCCATCCTAGCGCACCCCCTTCAAAGGTCCCTCAACGAGCCACGAGCCAGTGTCCTCCAGCAGCACCTCGCTGGGATCGCAGCCCAGCTCGCGGGCCAGAATCCGCACCACGCGGCTCTGGCAAAAGCCGCTCTGGCACCGACCCATGCCGGCACGGCAGCGGCGTTTGACGCCCTCGACCGAGACCGCACCCGGGCGGCGTCGAATCGCGGCCACGATCTCGGCCTCGGGCACCGTCTCGCAGCGGCAGGCGATCTGCCCCCATGCAGGGTCGGACTCAATGAGCTCTTCCTTGCGCGCAAGCGGCGCGCGGTCAAAGTCGTCCGGCGCACGGCGAATCGGATCCCAATCGGCCCGCTCGCGCAAAGCAACGCCCGCCTCGCGCAGCACCTGCTCCATGCGCTCGGCAATGGCCGGAGCGCTCGCCACGCCTGGCGACTGAATGCCCGCCGCCTGGAACAGCCCCGGCACCACGGCAGACTGTCCAATAAAAAAGTCGTTCGTTCCCTGAATGACCGGACGCCCGCCGGCAAACGCTCGCACCACGCGGCGCGTGTCCAGATCGGGCACCAGCTTGCGCGCGCCGCTCAGCAGCGCGTCGACATCGCTCGCATAGGTCTGCGTGTCGCCCGCCTCGCGCACAGCGGCCGTCGCGGTGATCACCGTGTTGCCGTGGACGGTGCCCGTAACGATGACGCCCTTGGAAACCGGCGTGGGAACGGGGTAGAGCGGCATGAGTGCACGCGGCTCCTTGTCCAGCACCACAATGTTGCCCTGGCGCCAGACCATCTGGAACTCCTCGGCGCCCGCCATATGCGAGATGTCTGCGGCGCCGTTGCCCGCCGCGTTAATCAAATAGCGGCAGCGCACATCACCGGCCGGTGTCACCAGCGTAAAACGAGCGGTCCCGTCACCGCTCCTGTCGCCAGCGCCGGGAGCTACCTCGATCGTCTCCACCGGTGCGGAGCGCACAAACGTCACGCCGTTGGCTACGGCGTTCTCCATCGCGGCGATGGCGACCTCAAACGGATCGGCATAGCCGGTCGAGGGACACCACAGCGCGCACGTGGCCTGGGCGCTGGCGCGCGGCTCCAGCTCGTGGATGCGCTCGGCCCCGATGATCGCCAACTCGGGTACGCCGTTTGCCAGCCCGTTGCTTTGCAGCTGCTCCAGCTGCGCGCGGTCTTGGTCGCTAAATCCCAGTACCATGGACCCGGTGCGACAAAACAAAAAGCCCAGCTCCTGGGCCCACGTGCCATATAGCTCGCAGCCGCGGGCGTTGACCTGGGCCTTAACCGTGCCCGGCGCCGGATCGTAGCCGGCGTGCACCAGGCCACCGTTGGCCTTCGACGCGCCCAGGGCAATGTCGTTGGCCGCCTCGACCACGCAGATGGACAGGTCATAGCGTGCGAGCTGCCGCGCGATGGCGCATCCGGTGATGCCCGCGCCCACAATCGCGATATCAAACGTTTCTGCCACAGTGCCTCCAAGACGAGTTGACAGGCTGTCAATAAGGCTATCCTACGGTGTGCGCATCCCCCGCGCAGCGGCAATGCGGCGAACAGCCCCGCTGCATCCGCCAACGGCAGGCGAGGGGAGACTCAGGTCAATCGGTGACCTCGTCTGGCACCCCTGTTGTCAAAGGTTTGTCTCGTTCTGTAACGGTAAGCAGAAGAGTTGGGTTCCAGATGTTACAGATCGAGACGTTTGCCAGGCGGGCCCTCTGTTTGTCTTAATTTGTAACAGTAAGAGTAGAAAATCGGTCCTATGTGTTACAGATTGAGATTTAAAGTCAGGGAGAGGTCATCTGTCTCGATCTGTAACATCTTGGGATCGATTTGGGGTCTAGATGTTACAGATTTAGATGAACCCATCAGTCGGTTTCGAATGTCTAAATCTGTAACAGTTAGACCTGTTTTTGCCGAGTTGTTGTTACAGATTGGGATATTGAGATTGGACATTTTCCTTTGTCTTGATCTGTAACAGATAGAAGGGTTTCTGGCCCCTAGTTGTTGCAGATTGAGATATTTAACGGAGGGCTCACCGTTCATCTTGATCTGTAACAGTAGGGACTGATCCTGGAGCCAAGATGTTACAGATTGAGATTTAAGTCTGGGAGAGAACGGTTTGTCTAATTCTGTAACATCTGGACCAGGATTCCGCTCTCACCTGTTACAGATTGAGATGTTTCTATCCGCCCATGCCTGCGACCTGCCAAATCGTTAACCCCCGTGTTACACTAACTCGAGTTGTAACTATCCCGAAAGGCCCACCTTATGTCCAAGTACATCTCTGAGCTCATGTCGCCGCAGCTTATGGGCGTCATCTATGCCTTTGTTGGCTTTATCATCGCCCTGTACGTGCTGTCGGTCGTCTATGTGTTTATTGACGCCCGCCGCCGCGGCGCTAGCGCTTACGTGGCATGGGGCATCATTGCCCTCATCCCGTTTGTAGGCCTCATCGCCTACCTGGTCCTGCGCCCGCACTCCTATGCGGCCGACCGCGAGGAGCAGGAGCTGGACATGGCCTTGCGCGAGCGCCAGCTTGCCCAGTACGGCACCTGCCCGCAGTGCGGTGCGCCCATCGAGAAGGACTTTGTGGTCTGCCCGGTGTGCGATACCCAGGTTCGCAACGTGTGCCCCAGCTGCCATCGCCCGCTCGACGCGCACTGGAAGGTCTGCCCCTACTGCCGAACTCGCATCCAGTAGCGCATCCATCGCCGGGCCGGCCGCAAGCCACGGGCCCCGCGCGCCGCGCGCAAGCCGCACGCAGCCCCGCCCCCACACGATGAAGCATGCGTAGAAAATCGCCCGCCGTGCCATTCAGGTGCGGCGGGCGCTTGTATACCTAGGTAACCTGCCTATAATGATGCAAGTCAAAACGCACGCGCCGGCAAGCGCAATGCACACCGCACGGCGCCAAGCAGCACTTGCACCAGGCATCCGAGAGGAGAAAACATACCCATGAAGGCACTCTACAATGACGGTTCGGTGGCCGAGCTCCCGCAGGACGAGGTCACGCACGTCATCCGCCACTCCGCCGCGCACATCATGGCGCAGGCCATCAAGCGCCTGTACCCCCAGGCCGACTTTGCCTACGGTCCCGCGACCGACAACGGTTTTTACTACGACGTCGACCTGCCCGAGGGCGTCAAGATCAGCGAGGACGACTTCCCCGCGATCGAGGCCGAGATGAAGAAGATTTGCAAGGAGAACCTCAAGTTCACCGTGTACGAGAAGCCCCGCGCCGAGGCCATCGCCCTTATGGAGGAGCGCGGCGAGAAGTACAAGGTCGAGCACATCGGCGATCTGGACGACGACGCCCGCATCACCTTCTACCAGCAGGGCGACTACATCGACATGTGCGTCGGCCCCCATATCTGCTACACCAAGGCCCTCAAGGCCTTTAAGCTCACCGGTGTCTCGGGCGCCTACTGGAAGGGCGACAAGGACAACAAGATGCTCACCCGCATCAACGGCGTCGCCTTTGCCACCAAGGAAGAGCTCGACGAGCACATGCGCATGCTGGAGGAGGCCAAGAAGCGCGACCACCGCAAGATCGGCCGCGAGATGGACCTCTTTATGATGCGCGACGAGGCCCCTGGCTTCCCGTTCTTCCTGCCCAACGGCATGATCCTTAAGAACACGCTGCTGGACTACTGGCGCGAGATTCACCACAAGGCCGGCTACGTGGAGATCTCCACGCCGCTCATCATGAACAAGCAGCTGTGGAAGACCTCGGGCCATTGGGACCACTACAAGGACAACATGTACTCCACCGTCATCGACGACGAAGAGTACTGCATTAAGCCCATGAACTGCCCGGGCGGCGTGCTGGTGTACGCCTCCAAGCCGCACTCCTACCGCGAGCTGCCCATCCGCGCCGGCGAGATTGGCTTGGTGCACCGCCACGAGCTGCGCGGAGCTCTGCACGGCCTGTTCCGCGTGCGCTGCTTTAACCAGGACGACGCCCACCTGTTTGTGCGCCCCGACCAGCTGACCGACGAGATTGTGGGCGTGGTCAACCTTATCGACTCCGTATACCAGAAGTTTGGCTTTAAGTACCACGTTGAGCTTTCCACCCGCCCCGAGGACTCCATGGGTTCTGACGAGGACTGGGCTCGCGCCGAGGAGGGCCTGCGAACCGCTCTGGAGAAGCTGGGCATGGACTACGAGGTCAACGAGGGCGACGGCGCCTTCTACGGCCCCAAGATCGACTTCCATCTGGAGGACTCGCTCGGCCGTACCTGGCAGTGCGGTACCGTGCAGCTCGACTTCCAGATGCCGCTCAACTTTGACCTGGAGTACGTGGACGCCGACGGTACCAAGAAGCGCCCCATTATGCTGCACCGCGTGTGCTTTGGCTCCATCGAGCGCTTTATTGGCATTCTGATTGAGCACTTTGCGGGCAAGTTCCCCACCTGGCTGGCTCCCGTGCAGGTCAAGGCGCTTCCGGTCTCCGAGAAGAGCCGCGACTATGCCCACGAGGTGTGCGCCAAGCTGGAAGAGGCCGGCATTCGCGTGGTCTGCGACGACCGCGACGAGAAGATCGGCTACAAGATCCGCGAGGCCCGCAGCATCGACCGCGTGCCCTATATGCTCATCCTGGGCGAGAAGGAGGTCGAGGCCGGCAACATCTCCGTCCGCGATCGCTCCAACGAGACCGTTCAGATGAGTGTCGATGAGTTTGTGGCCAAGGTGACCGAGGAGATCAAGACTCGCGCCTAAGGCGAACAAAACAACAATACGTATAAGGCGACCGTCCACAAAGGGCGGTCGCCTTTTTTAATGCCCAAACAAAAAAGCCGCTGGATGAGCGGTTTTTTGCACAAAAAGGTACAGGTTTTCGTATCTTTCGACACAGGTCATTATACGAGTTAATTCAGGCCGTTTTCCCAGATTACGCAAATTGCTGCGCAAGCAGACACATCTCCATACCCCTCTACAAAAACCTGTACTTTTGCGACTGCGCCTAGCTGCGAGCGAGAAGCCTGTTCTAAACGCCCCTGCATTTGCGTGCATCGCAAAGCCAAAAGAGGGGGCGAGAACATGGAGCAGACAGCAAGGCGCCAAGAGCAGCTGCCCGGCGCATTTAACGGCGCCACCACCAACAGCCAGCACGGCCGCGTCCGCTGGTATCTGGTCCACACCCCCAATGGAAAAGAGCGCGAGACCTGCGAAAAGGTTCGCCGCATTATCCCGCACAACCTTATGCAGGACGCTTTTGTGATGCAAAAGGAGTTCTGGTTTAAGCGGGACGGCGCCTGGTCGCTCCAAACCAAACCTATGTACAAGGAATACTTCTTCGTCGCCACGCGCGATGCCGCCGCGCTCGACAAGACTTTGGCCCAGTTGAGCTTTGGCTGTCGCATTGTCGGCAGCAGGGATCGGGCGTATGCGCCCATGCCGGACGATGCGCAGGACTGGTACCGCAGCGTGCTCGACGACGACGGCGTGGTACGCAACAGCGTAGCGCGCATAGAAGACGGCGTGCTGCACATAGAGCAGGGGCCCTTGGTGGGGCAAGAGGCCCGCGTGCACAAGATCGACCGTCGCAAGCGCTGGTGCCTAGTGGACGTAGGCGAAGGCGATTCCAGCTTTAGGGAAGTGCTTCCGCTCGACGTTCCCATCAAAACGTAAGGGAGACGTTGCACCAGCTATTCGTTCGTAATTTTTGAATTTACCGATTGGGGGATCCCTGGGGGACAGGGACGTAAGTTTGACCGTGACTGCTAAAGAAGTAACAGAGAGCAATGCGCCCGTGGGGGCGGCGCTGATTGCTCAGGCCATGGACCGGCGTGAGGGTGCCGGTCGCTACAAGGCCATGCAATCCATCATGGACTGGGATCGCTCGCGCCTTGTCTATAGGGCTGTGAAGCGCACGTTCGACATCGTGTTCAGCGCCTGCGCGCTGGCTGTCATCGCTATTCCGAGCTTGATTTTGGCCGCCGCCATCCGCCTGGAGAGCGAGGGCAGCCCCTTCTACAGCCAGATCCGCGTTGGTCAGACCCGTCCCGACGGCAGCCTGACCACCTTTCGCATGTGGAAGTTCCGCTCCATGTACAAGGACGCCGACGAACGCCTCGATGAGCTCAAGGAGCAAAACGAGATCGCCGGTGCAATGTTCAAGATGAAGGATGACCCGCGCGTCACCAAGATCGGCAGGTTCATCCGCAAGCACTCCATCGACGAGTTCCCGCAGTTCCTGAACGTGTTCCTGGGCCAGATGTCCGTGGTGGGCCCGCGCCCGCCGCTGCCGAATGAGGTGGCCCAGTACACCGAGTACGACCTGCAGCGCCTGGCGGTGAAGCCAGGTATTACCGGCTGGTGGCAGGTGACTGACCGCAACGATACCGACTTCGACGGCATGGTTCGCCGCGATTTGGAGTACATCGCTAAGAGGGGCGTTCTGACCGATATCAAGATTGTGCTGCTCACGGTGGTCGAGGTCATTACCGGTGGCGGCGCTAGTTAATTCCCTTTAGTTATTGAAGATAGGTTCTTGAGAAATGATTATCACTCGCACACCCTTCCGTATGTCGTTCTTCGGCGGCGGCACAGACATGCCCGAGTTCTTCAACGAGCACGGCGGCTCGGTCATCTCGACCACGTTCGACAAGTACTGCTACGTCACGGCGCGCCACCTGCCGCGCTTCTTCGACTACTCCACGGAGCTCGTCTACTCCAGGATCGAGCGGGTCTCCGACCCCTCAGAGCTTGAGCACCCCGCGGTCCGCAACGCCATGCAGATGCTCGACATGCGCGAGGTGCGCATCGCCTACGAGGCCGACCTGCCCGCCCGGTCGGGCCTGGGCACCTCGTCGTCCTTCGCCGTGGGCATGCTCAACGCCTTCCACTGCATGAAGGGCACCTATGCCTCCAAGGACCGCCTGGCCAGGGAGGCCATCAGGCTCGAGCGCGATCTGTGCGCCGAGGCCGGCGGCTGGCAGGACCAGATCGCCGCGGCGTTCGGCGGCCTCAACCGCATCGACTTCGCCGACGGCGACTTCTCGGTGCGCCCCATCGTCATCTCGCCCGAGCGCAAGCGCGAGCTCAACTCCAACCTGATGATGTTCTTCACCGGCTTCACCCGCTTCTCCTCGGACATGCAGAAGGCCAACCGCGTGGTCGACAAGACCGCCCAGCTCAAGGAGATGCTGGCGCTGGTCGACGTGGCCGAGGGTGTGCTCACCGACAAGTCGGCGGACCTCTCAGAGTTCGGCCGCCTGCTCGATACCACCTGGCGCCTCAAGCGCGGTACCGGCTCGCAGGTCTCCACCGGCTCCATCGACTCTCTCTACGAGCGCGGTGTGAACGCGGGAGCCCTCGGCGGCAAGCTGCTGGGCGCCGGCGGGGGAGGGTTCCTCGTCTTCTACGTGGAGCCCGACGCGCAGGAGTCCGTGCGAAACGCCATGTCCGACCTGCTCTACATTCCGTTCGAGTTCGAGGACGGCGGTACCTCCGTCGCCTACTACGGGCCCGAGGACTACGACCTGGAGGGATCCCGCTAATGGATACCGAGTGCCCCCAGACGGGCGACGAGTGCCTGTCCACTTTCTTCGAGAACTACCCCGAGATGCTGGCATGCGAGGCCGAGGTCCGCGCCGCGCGCGACCTGATCGCCGGGTCCTTCCGCTCGGGAAATAAGCTGCTCGTCTGCGGCAACGGCGGCTCCGCGGCCGACTCCGAGCACACGGTCGGCGAGCTCATGAAGAGCTTCCGCTTCAAGCGCCCCGTCGACGGCGCGTTCTCCGAGGCGTACCGCGAGGCCAACGGCGCCGAGGCCCCCGCGTGGCTCGAGGGGTCGCTGCCCGCCATCTCGCTCGTCTCCCAGACGGCGCTCTCCACAGCGTTCGGCAACGACGAGGCGGCCGTCGGCGTCTTCGCCCAGCAGGTCTACGGCTACGGAGAGCCCGGCGACGTCCTGCTCGCCATCTCCACCTCGGGCAACTCCGCCAACGTAGTCGAGGCCGCGAAGGTCGCCCGCGCCAAGGGCGTGCGCGTGGTCTCGCTCACCGGCGCCAGAGAATCCAAGCTCACCGGCATCTCCGACGTGTGCGTACGCGTGCCGCGCGACGAGGTCTTCCGCGTCCAGGAGCTGCACCTTCCCACCTACCATGTCCTCTGCGCAGCCGTCGAGGCCGACATGTTCGGGGGTACCGAGTAGATGCGCCCCTTTCGCGAGGCCATCGTGCTGGCGGGCGGTTTCGGCACCAGGCTCGCCCACGTCGTGCCCGACGTCTGCAAGCCCATGGCGCCCGTCGCCGGCAGGCCGTTCCTGCGCTTCATAATGGACCAGCTGGCGGCAGCCGGCTTCGACCGCGCGGTCGTCGCCGACGGCTACCGCCGAGAGCAGATCGAGGGCTTCTTCGGCGGCTCCTACCGCGGCATGGCGGTCGAGTACAGCCCCGAAGACACGCCGTTGTTCACCGGCGGTGCCGTGAAGAGGGCACTCGGCAGGTGCCAGTTGGACTGGGTCTTCGTCCTGAACGGTGATACCTGGCTCGACGTGGACTTCGCCGCTATGGAGGCGGCCGCGGCCGATGCCTCAGATAGCGTCTCGGCCGTCATCGCCGTCAAGCGCATGCGCGGCTTCGAGCGCTACGGCACGGTCGATGTCGACGCCGGCGGCGCCCTGACGGCCTTCCACGAGAAGCGCCCGTGCGAGGAGGGCCTCATCAACGCCGGCGTCTACCTGCTGCGCAGGGACGCCCTCGATGGGATGCCCGAGAAGTTCTCCCTGGAGAGCGACTACTTCGAGCGCGTCGTCGGCGACGGGGGGCTGCGTGCGGTGGAGTGCTCCGGTGGCTTCATCGACATCGGCGTTCCCGAGGACTACGAGCTCGCGCAGACTATGCTCGCGCCGCTCGCCAGGTCGTGGAAGCTCGCCATGTTCGACCGCGACGGAACGATCAACGTGGACACGGGGCACCTGCACGAGCCGGAGAAGCTGGAGCTGATTCCCTCCACGGTCGATATCATGCGCGGATACTCCGACGACCCCGACTTCAAGGTCGTCGTCGTGACCAACCAGGCCGGAATCGCCAAGGGTCTCTACACCGAGGCCGACATGCGTCGCCTCCATCGCTATATGGAAAACGAACTGGAGAAGCTTGGCGTTCATGTGGACGCATGGTACTTCTGCCCGCATCATCCCGATTTCACGGGTCCCTGCGAATGTCGTAAGCCGGCTCCGGGGATGTTGTTGGCTGCGATTCGTGATTTTGATGCTGCCTCTGCGTCGTGCGTCATGTACGGAGACATGCCTAGTGACCAGGCGGCGGCAAAGGCGGCGGGGGTTAAGTTCAAGTTCACCTGTGAAGGGTTCAATCATGGCGAATAAAGCTAACTTAAAGATTTCTCTGCTTGCCAATAGGCTTAGCCGCTTTGGCAAGGTTGGGTATGCTGCGGCTTACTTCTTGAGACAGGTTAACCGGGTGCTTTTCTGCTGCGACATTGGTATCGGTGCACAAATAGATCCGTCGTGCATCTTCCATCATTCGGGCTTGGGATGCGTCATTCACTCTGACGCCATTGTGGGCAGGAATTGCAGATTTTTCCAGCACGTGACCATTGGCTCAGCATGGCGGGGGGGGGGATGCTCCCGGTGAGTGCGTCCCGAGGATTGGAAATGATGTGCTGTTGGGTTGTGGGTGTGTGCTGTTGGGCGATATCGAGATAGGTGACGGCGCGGTGATTGGCGCCAATGCTGTTGTGACCAGGTCTGTTCCCGCTGGCTGCACCGTGGCAGGTGTGCCTGCGAAGATAGTCAGATGCCGTGAAGGCGCTTCCGTTGGATAGACTTTCATCTGAGAGGTATTCTATGAGCAAGAAGCTCGTTTTCATAACCACAAGACTCTTCTGGCCCGCTGATAGCGGGCGAAAGGTATCTTTGTACCACTACTGTAAGGGCCTTCATGAGCGGCTGGGCTACGATGTGTACATCTATTCATTTCTTGAGGGTGATCAGACGCGTGAGGATGCTTCTGAGCATCCGAGTTTCATCACTGATGTGCGCGTATCGAAACCCGTGGTTGTAGGTCGCAAATTAAAGAATCTCGCAACGGCGCTTTTAAAGCCGTCTATGCCCCTTCAGTGCGCACTTTATTGGAGCAAGGAGAATAGTGGCGCCATACGCGAGTATTGTGAAGAGATTAATCCTGATGTCGTCATCATCGATATGGTGAGGTTGGCTCCCTATATGGATTCGCTTGATGGGCTCAAGCTGCCTGTCGTATTGGATTATGATGATTTGCTCTCCAAGCGTTATGAAAGGCAGATTGGCAAATCTGGAGGAAACGTTCTCGGAAAGTACGGGACTCAGGCGTGTGGCCTTATGCGTACAGCCGTCTCCAATCCTTGGCTGAAGAACCTTGTGCTGCATTTAGAGTCGAAGAGGGTTGAGCGTGCTGAGGACAGTTATGCACGCCGAGCGGATGCTGTACTTTTCGTTTCTCCAATCGAAGCATCTGAGCTAAACGAGAGACTTGGGTTTAAGAAGTGCTTCGACGCAACTCTCGGTGCTGAAATCGTGGACCTTGGGGAATCGTTGCCTGATGTTATTTACGACCTTGGTTTTGTTGGCAATATGCATACTGCTGCTAATCAAGCATCTCTTGATTACATTTGTAATGAGGTGCTGCCGTTGCTTCCTGTCTCAACTTTGCGGGTCATTGGCGTATGTCCGGATGATGTTAGTGAGCGTTATAAGTCGAATCCGAAGGTTAGCTTTTCCGGGAAAGTTGATTCGATTGTTTCCGAGTTGATGAAATGCAAGATCTTGTTGGCTCCTTTTGCTTATGGCACGGGTATCAAAACTAAGGTATTGGAGGCTATGGGCATGGGTGTACCCGTCGTCACTAATTCTATTGGTATTGAAGGTATGACGTGTGAACCGGGTATAGAGGTCGAGATCGCTGAGACCGCCAAGGAGTTAAGTAGCATATGCGCAAACCTTCTTGGCAATCCCGAGCAATGCCGCGCTGTCGGTCTCGCCGGCAAGGCGTATGTGCGTCGCTGCCATGATTGGAATACCAGTATTGAGAATTTGGGAAGATGTCTCGAATTTGCACTAAATGGTAAAGCTAGGAGTTAGCGTGACTTGTTCAACCAAAACGAATGTATCTAGCTGCTCGAATATAACAAGTATCTATTCTTTGGCATCCGATGCGAAATGCTCGCCTTCTGTAGCCATTGTCATAGTCGATTATAACGGGGTCGCGGAGACAACCTGCTGCTTGGAAAGCGTTAATGCTATCGATTATGGCAATTATGATGTCTATCTCGTAGATAACGGCGGAAATTGTAGCACCAAGTTGCAAGCAGTTGCATCTACTTATGCTCGCGTCCACTATCTACGATCGAATGAAAACCTTGGGTTTTCTGGCGGAAACAATTTTGCTCTGAAAAAGCTAGACGCTGATTACGACTTCGTTCTGTTATTGAATAACGATACTGTCGTGACTCCCGATTTCTTGTCTAAACTACTTGAAAGTGCCGATGATAGAGCTTTGGTCGGTTCTAAGATTTATTACTGGTCAGACAAAAATCTGATCTGGTATGCGGGTGGTGGTTCGTCCAGAACTATCTGTAGATCTTGGCACAATGGGTTTAGAAAGTTAGAAGAAAATTATAACGACAAAGGGTCTCGAGAGGTCGGATTTATTAGCGGATGCTGCATGCTCATTCCGTCTAAAGCGCTTATTGATGTTGGCTTTCTAGACGAGAGCTACTTTCTTTACCTGGAAGACACTGACTACTGTTTTCGGGCTATGGATGCAGGTTATAGGCTTAGATATAACTCTGACTCGGTTATTTATCATTGTGTTAGTGCATCTACTGGAGATGCATCTGCCCTTATGAATTATTACAAGATTAGAAACCGTCAATACTTTATTGATCGGTATTCGACGAATAAGCCTCTATCGAAATTTCTTGCCTATTGCGAAATCGCAGCTGGTCTTTTGATCGGCAAATACAAGAGTAACTCCGTCAAGAAGGCGTTGCATGATTATCGCATGGGAATTACTGGGAAGGCGCAAGAGGGTTGAGGAGTTGTTTTCTGAACATTAATTTACCTCTCATCAACAATTCTTTTTAAAAATGAAGGAGATTTTAAATGACGAAAGGCATCATCCTCGCCGGCGGGTCCGGCACGCGCCTGTACCCGCTCACGCTCGTGACCTCCAAGCAGCTGCTGCCGGTCTACGACAAGCCCATGATCTACTACCCGCTGTCCACCCTCATGCTGGCGGGCATCCGGGACATCCTGGTCATCTCCACGCCGACGGACCTCCCCAACTTCGAGCGCCTGCTCGGGGACGGCTCGCGCTACGGCGTGAACCTCTCCTACGCCGAGCAGCCGAGCCCCGACGGCCTGGCGCAGGCATTCACCATCGGCGAGGACTTCATCGCCGGCGAGCCGTGCGCCCTCGTGCTCGGCGACAACATCTTCTACGGCAACGGCCTGTCGCGCCACCTGACGCGCGCCGTCCAGAACGCCGAGTCGGGCCGCGCCACGGTCTTCGGCTACCACGTGGACGACCCCGAGCGCTTCGGCGTCGTGGAATTCGATGCGCAGGGCCGTGCCGTCTCCATCGAGGAGAAGCCCGAGTGCCCCAAGAGCTCCTACGCCGTCACCGGCCTGTACTTCTACCCGGGCGACGTGGCAGCCAAGGCCCACGAGGTGAGGCCCTCCGCCCGCGGGGAGCTGGAGATCACCACGCTCAACCAGATGTACCTGGAGGAGGGGACGCTGTCCGTCGTCACCCTGGGCCGCGGATACGCGTGGCTGGACACCGGCACCATGGAGAGCCTGCACGAGGCCGCGGAGTTCGTCCGCGCCGTCGAGCACTCCCAGGACCTTCCCGTGTCCGTGCCCGAGGAGATCGCCTGGGAGAACGGCTGGATCACCACCGCCGAACTGGAGGAGGCCGCGAAGGCCTACGGCAAGTCGGTCTACGGGCAGCACCTGAAGAAGGTCGCCGCCGGCGAGATCGTCAACAGCCCGCGCGAGTACTAGGAGATAACCCTCATGTCTGAGATCTTCGAACCCAAGAATATCATCGTCACGGGCGGCTGCGGCTTCATCGGCAGCAACTTCGTGCACTACGTCGTGAACAACCACCCCGAGGTGCACGTCACCGTCCTGGACAAGCTGACCTACGCCGGCAACCCCGAGAACATCGCAGGGCTGCCCGCGGGCCGCGTGGAGCTCGTCGTGGGCGACATCTGCGACGCGGAGCTACTGGACAGGCTGGTGCCGGGCCACGACGCCATCGTGCACTACGCCGCAGAGAGCCACAACGACAACTCCATCGCGGACCCGGAGCCGTTCCTGCGCACCAACGTCGAGGGCACCTTCCGCCTGCTGGAGGCCGTCCGCAAATATGGCGTCCGCTACCACCACGTCTCCACCGACGAGGTCTACGGCGACCTTGCGCTCGACGACCCGGCCAAGTTCACCGAGGAGACGCCCTACAGGCCGTCCTCTCCCTATAGCTCGACCAAGGCGTCCTCCGACATGCTGGTCCGCGCCTGGACGCGCACCTACGGCCTTCGCGCCACGATCTCCAACTGCTCCAACAACTACGGCCCCTACCAGCACGTGGAGAAGTTCATCCCCAGGCAGATCACGAACATCGTCGACGGCGTGCGCCCCAAGCTCTACGGTAAGGGCGAGAACGTCCGCGACTGGATCCACACCGAGGACCACTCCTCGGCCGTCTGGGACATCCTGACCAAGGGCCGCACGGGGGAGACCTACCTCATCGGCGCAAATGGCGAGAAGGACAACATCACCGTCCTGCGCATGATCCTGGAGGCGATGGGAAAGGACCCCGAGGACTTCGACTGGGTCGCCGACCGCCCCGGCCACGACCGCCGCTACGCCATCGACTCCACGAAGCTCCAGCGCGAGCTCGGCTGGAGGCCGGCCCACACCGACTTCGCCGAGGGGCTGAAGGCCACCATCGACTGGTACGTCGAGAATGAGTCTTGGTGGCGACCGGCCAAGGAGGCCACCGAGGCCCGCTACCGCGCCCAGGGGCAGTAGGCCGCCCGAGTGCCCTTACGGGGCGCCCCGGGCGGACCGCAGGGCATGGGGATGATCCTGCGGCTCGCCCGGGGCGCCCGCAACCACCGTATCGTCGACAGGAGCTTTTCCCACATGGTAGACATCGCTTTCGAGAAGGACCTCTCCGTCACCGAGACCGGCATCGAGGGCCTCAAGGTCGTCGACCTGGCCGTCCACGGCGACTCGCGCGGCTGGTTCAAGGAGAACTGGCAGCGCGCCAAGATGACCGCCCTGGGCATCCCCGACCTCCGCGTCGTCCAGAACAACATCTCCTACAACGACAGCCGCGGCGTCACCCGCGGCATCCACGCCGAGCCCTGGGACAAGTTCATCTCCGTGGCCCGCGGCTCGGTCTTCGGCGCCTGGGTGGACCTTCGTGAGGGCAGCGCCACCTTCGGCAAGGTCTACACGACCGTGCTGGACCCCTCCAAGGCCATCTACGTCCCGCGCGGCGTGGGAAACTCCTTCCAGGCGCTCGAGGACGGCACCGCCTACACCTACCTGGTGGACGCCCACTGGTCGCTGGAGCTGAAGAGGACCTACACGTTCGTGAACCTCGCCGACCCGGAGCTCGCCATCGGGTGGCCGATCCCGCTCGATGAGGCCACCGTATCCGAGGCGGACCTGAACCACCCGTACCTCAAGGACGTCGTCCCCATGGCGCCGAAGCGCACCCTCGTCACCGGCTGCAACGGCCAGCTGGGCCGTGCGGTCCGCGCGCTGGCCGAGGAGCGCGGCGTCGCCAAGGACTTCGACTTCTGCGACATCGACACCTTCGACATGTCCGACTCGGACGCCTATTCACAATACGACTGGTCGCTCTACGGCACCGTGATCAACTGCGGCGCCTACACGGCGGTCGACAGGGCCGAGACCCCCGAGGGCCGCGTCGCCGCCTGGAAGGCCAACGCCACCGGGCCGGCGCTCCTCGCCCGCACCTGCGCCGAGCACGGGATCACCCTCGTCCACGTTTCCTCCGACTACGTCTTCGACGGTACGGCCGAGGTCCATACCGAGGACGAGCCGTTCAGTCCGCTGTCCGTCTACGGCCAGACCAAGGCCGCCGGCGACATCGCCGTGGCCGGGTGCCCGCGCCACTACATCATGCGCTCCAGCTGGGTCATCGGCGAGGGCCACAACTTCGTCAAGACCATGAAGGCGCTCTCCGACCGCGTCGCCGACCCCGAGGACGGGCTCGCGCAGGTCACCGTCGTGGACGACCAGCTGGGCCGCCTGACCTTCACGCGCGACATGGCCGAGGCCATCTTCCACGTGCTGGGGACGAACGCCCCCTACGGAACCTACGACTGCACCGGCTCCGGCGCCGTGAGGAGCTGGGCGGACATCGCCCGCGCCGTCTTCGAGGCCGCCAACGGCAACGGCTACAGGGTCGTGCCGGTATCGACCGACGACTACTACGCCGGCGCCGAGGGTCCCGTAGCCCCGCGCCCGGTCCACTCCGCGCTCGACCTGTCCAGGCTCGAGTCGGTCGGGTTCCACATGCCCGACTGGGAGGAAGAGCTGGGCGAATATCTTCAGGAGTTTATTGAGCAAACCTCGGAGGTTTAATTTGACTGAACCCCTTATCGACATACTTATGGCCACCTACAATGGTGAGCGCTTCATTGCGGAACAGATAGAATCCATCCAGCGACAGACTTACAAGAACTGGTGCCTGTTAGTCTCAGATGACTGCTCTACCGACGGCACTCTTGATGTTGTGCGCCGTTATGCGGCTGAGGATGGGCGCATTCGAATAGTCTCCGAGGGTGTTAAGCACGGAGGGGCTAAGGAGAATTTTTTCTCACTCATGACCTTTTCAGATGCTCCTTACTGCATGTTTTGTGACCAGGATGATGTTTGGTTACCGGATAAAATTAAGGATTGCCTGGAAGCTATGAGCTGCTTGGAAATGAGACATGCTGGAGACGTTCCTTTGCTAGTGTTTTGTGACATGAAAGTTGTCGACAGCAATCTCAACATAATCCACGCTTCTTTTGAGGACAACTGTAATTATGATACGCGCAGAGTTGCTTTTAAATATCTGCTTGCTCAGAACGTTGCGGCTGGTTGTTCCATATTGCTTAATAGAGCAGCAATCGTCACTAATCTGGTTATTGATGACTGCTCATCAATCGAGATGCATGATTGGTGGATGATTCTTATTGTGTCCGCTTTCGGGTCAATCGGGTACGTTGATACAGCGCTATCACTTTATCGACAACACGACAACAATGAGCTGGGCGCCGGCGAATACGCTCCGATTAAAAGAGCTAAAGATACGACCTTTATGCTCGAGCGTTTTAGGTCAACCATTGATCAAGCTGTGGCTTTTCGAGAGATTTTTGGGGATGAAATCAGCCCCGAAGACAAACGCAGCTTGGATTTCTATATTTCAGCCGGAAACACGAGATCCCTTTTGTGCGCGCTTATCTATCTATTCAGGAGTGGCTGTTGGAAAAAGGGTGCGCGTAAACTAGGTCAGCTTATAGTTGTTGCGAAGAGCGCTAAGCAGAAGAAAGAAAACGAACGGGGGCATTTGACACAATGAGCACATATTATTTTATCGCCGCTGTAACTTCTGTTTTGTCGATGATCGCCGTAAATTTTAATCGAGGCAAGGGTATACCCCGCCTGTTGCTTCTTATGGGGGTCGCGTTTATTTTCTCCTTTTTTGCAGGTGCTCGCGGCTATACCGTAGGTACCGATACCGGGGGTTATGGTATCGAGGCTTATAATGTTGCTAGAACTAGCTCATTTAATCATTTTTTCTTCTTTGGTCAATTTGCACCGTGGGCGCCTTTGGCCAAGGCCATAATGTGGCCCGCATCACAAATCGGCTCAACGCCATTTTGGTATTTTTTTACAATTGAATTGATAACGGTTATTCCGGTCATTCTTTCTGTCTACATTTCTTGCAAAGAGAACATGCCGATTGCTATGGTTGTTTTTGCGCTTGTGTTCTACCCGATGACCTTTAATGCCATGCGACAGATGATGGCAATGGGGTTTCTTTTGCTTGGCTGGGCTCTAATGTCTCGAAAAAAAACGATATTTTGGTTTTTCTTAATGGGTATCATTGCGTGTTTATTTCATAGTTCTTCGGTTTTTGCCTTTTTAATTTATCCGATCTGCGAATTGGCAAATGGCAGGAGTTTTTCTCTTGGAATAAAGTTATGTTTTCTGGTGATAGCTATGGTTGTCTTGCTTTTGCTTGCTCAGCCTATGATGAACCTTCTAGCTTCTTTTGGGTTTTATTCAGATTATCTCTCTGGATCAAAGCTGGTAGAAGGATCAAGCCTGAGAACCATTATTGAATTTATTGCCATTTATGTAACGCTTGGGTTTGCCGCCTCAGTGTTTATGTCTCGTGGTGGGGGAGAATCTGACTCGATTGAGCTGATGCAACTTGCCCTTCTCGTATTGTTTGGCGTGCTTGCTTTTGCGCTTTCCATAATATCTCTTTGGCTCTATAGGTTTGGATTGTACTTCATCTATTTTTCAATCCTGCTTCTTCCAAAAATTGTGAGCTGTATCTACGGAAAGGCGGAACGTTGGGCCAATGTCATTGCCATCGTTATTGTCTGTGCCGCGTTTTCTTATGACTATTATTTTGTCTGTTTGAATAATGAAGTGGTCCCTTATGTTTTCGCAAATCAACTCTTCTAGATACGAGTAAATTTTGTCGATACCAAAACATTTCGTTGAATTTTTTGTTCTATTTTCGATGGATTAGTCAGTTTTTTAGTTATGGGAGGATTATGAGCTCTGGCCCTTTTTTTTCAATATGCATCCCAACTTTCAATGCGTGCGGATACGTTTTGGATTGCTTGGCAAGTGTTGTGTCGCAGACGTTCGAGGATTGGGAGTTAATTGTCTGCGATGATTGCTCTACGGATTCGACTCTGGATGTCGTAAAACGCTTTGTGGAGAGTGAGCCCGCGCTTGCGGGACGGTTTACGCTTATAAGGATGGATGAAAATTCAGGTCCTTTTTTGGCTAGAAGACGCGCGTTTGCTCAGGCACAAGGCAGGTATGTAATATGTCTTGATTCTGATGACGAGCTCAATAGCAAAGTGTCGCTTTATGAAATTCATGAAGCGATTTGTCGAAGTTCCTGTGACGTTTTATTGTTTAATATGACGGATCAAAAAAATGAAGAACATTTTCTAGTTGATTACTCATGTTTAGATGCGAATGGTGCAGGCCCCGTTTCGAAAGAGAAAGTCATTGCGGCTTTTTCGTCGGGTTATCAGCTAAACAATCTTGCTTCAAAGGCTATACGTCGTCAATGTCTTGGCATTGGCAACTGTCAGTTTTCTAAAGGTTTACGCATGTGCGAAGACAGGCTTGAGATGGTTGGCGTCCTTGGGTCTGCTGAGAAGTTTTATCTTTATGACAAAGCTTTATATTATTATCGACCCAACTGCATTTCGACGACACATGGCTTTTTTTCTTTTGAATATTGTAGGCAACAAGCGCTTGTAGAAAACGTTGTTTCGGTTTTTCTGGATAGCATGGAAAAGCGACAAGACTTGTTGAAAACGCTCAACCGAAACAGTCTGTTGGTTATCTCTCACGACATGAGAAGGCTTGCTGCGGGGCGAACCATTCGCTGTTTGGCTAAAGAAATGGAAAGATTGTCTTCTCTTCCCTGGTTTGAGGCTTGCCTTTCTCGGCCTTGCCTTGAAGGGATTAGGGTCGATATTCGCCTGCGAATCAAACTGCTTGAAAGAGATTACTATTTCTTGGCTGCTTGTGTATGCAAACTACTTGATGCGCTTGGGTGATTATTCAATCTGTCTTCTAGGTTATGAGGACAGACATCTTGCTTCTGCATCATGATGCAGCGAGTGGAAGATTTTAGACTTTTGCGTTAATTGTGGAACAACTTCTACTTTTATTATGTGGATTGAGGGCATCTTGAACCCGTTGCTCCATCGATTGTCAAGAAGTGAGCTTTTGGATTCATGGTCTCATGTTAACACGTGATTAGCGGGGATGATTCACCTATGCGACTTTTTTGTTTTTAATCCCTAAACCTTGATCTCTAAGATTGGAAAAGTATTAATGAGCAGTTCATCAAACAGGCGCAGCGGGGCTGTCGTCACTTTCGTATATACGATATGCAATATACTCGTGCAGCTCATCTACGTCCCTTTGCTTCTCTCTTCGATTGGGCAAGAGGAATATGGACTGTACCAACTTATCGGGTCGGTCGTTTCATATATCGTATCCATTAATGGCATCCTTGCTGCTGGGGTCGGCAGGTTCTACTGTATGTACAAGGCTAATAACGACCGGATAAACATGGAAAACACTCTTGCCATCGCAAAGCGCCTGTACTGGGTCATGTCTGCAGTTACCATGGTCGTTATGTGCGGCATTGCCGTGGCGTTCAGGTTCGTGTACCAGGCCTCCTTCTCGCCTTCGCAGATTGATGAATGCTCCCTAATGCTCGTGGTCCTGGGTGTCAACTGCGTCGTGACTATGAACAACGCCATCAACGTTTCCGTCATCACCGCTAACGAGCGATTCCTTTTCCTTAGGGGGTCGCAGATTGCTACACTGATTTTGCAGCCTTTGCTTGTTCTATTGCTTACGAGCTTGTTTCCCTCTGCGCTCGCAGTCACTTGCGTCGTGCTCGCAATGAACGCGCTTTGCGCGTTGGTGCAGCGTTTCTACGCCGCAAATATTTTGAAGGCGAGCTACACTTATCATGGTTGGAATAAGGCTCTTGCGCACGGTTTGCTCGGATTCAGCGCGATAATCGTTTTGGTGACGCTTGCTGATCAGATATTCTGGAAGACCGATCAGCTGCTAATTGGTTATTTCTTCGGCGCAGGGCCTGTTGCCGTCTACGCTATTGGCTCACAGATTTATACCGCTTACATGGCTGTGGGAACGTCAATTTCATCAGTTTTCTTCCCGCATGTCTCCGAACTGTTTCATCATGATCACGACATGGGAGCGATTTCGGTACTTTTCATCAAGGTCGGGCGAATGTCTCTCATGCTTTGTCTTGTTATCCTTGGTGGGTTTGCGATTCTCGGTGTTGATTTCATGGCGCTTTGGGCAGGCCAGGGCTTCTTCGAGGCCTATGTTGTTGCGCTTGTGATCATGGTTCCGTTTACCATCGACCTCATTCAGAACCTCGGTCTCACCATCCTGCAGGTGATGAACCGCTACCAGTTTAGGGGGGTCGTGTACTTGTGCCTTGCTCTTTTTAATGTGGTCTTGACAATCGTTCTCCTGCAAGTTTTTGGCCTTATCGGTGCCGCATTTTCGACGGCCATTGCGATGTTTGTCGGGAACGGATTGATCATGAATTGGTATTACAAAGCGAAGATAGGTCTTGATATTACTCGCTTCTGGAAATCGATGGCGAGCGTCATGGCGCCTGAATTCATTTATTTTGTTCTATTTGGCGTAGTGTATTGGTTGCTTCCTATCGCGCATGGGTCTTGGACGACTTTTATTATTGCCGGCGCAGCATTTGTGATCGGATACCTTCTGGTTCTTAGGACGTTCGTTATGAACGAATATGAGAAATCACTCATTAGTAATATCTTGGCCGGTAAGCTGAAGCGCTTTAAGTGAAGAAGACGCAGTATATCAACATTGCGCGTCCTCTACATAGCTTTTGTACCATGCAGACAGGTCTCCGCCGAGCTTGCTCTCGAAGTCTGGGTGAGCGGTTCGGTAGATGTGGGCGTTAAAACTGGGGGATCCGATTCTGCCCTCGGCCATGCCGAAGATTATGAAGTGTTCAAACGCACGGGCGGGTTCATTGCCGTATGTGGTCGCGACGTCGGAGTACGTGCCTAGGTAATAGGATGCGTCGAACACGGCCGAGTAGTCGAGGCTGTCGTGGATGTACGGGGAGCACTCACCTCGCACGTAGTAGGAGTACCACGCGGGGAGCGCGTTGCCGAGGGTTTGCTCGAGATCGGGGTGAGAGGAGCGGTAGGCGAACGCATCGAATGCCGCCGAACCGCGCCGTCCTTCCGACATTCCGAAGCTTACGAAATGTTCGAATGCCTTTGCGGGGTCGTTGCCGTAGGCTGCGGCGACGTCGGGATTCCTCTTCAGGTAGTACTGAGCGTCGAACACGGCCGAGTAGTCGAGGCTGTCGTGGATGTACGGGGAGCACTCACCTCGCACGTAGTAGGAGTACCACGCGGGGAGCGCGTTGCCGAGGGTTT
Organism: Collinsella sp. HCP28S3_E12; assembly: GCF_052065595.1. Taxonomy (NCBI): domain Bacteria; kingdom Bacillati; phylum Actinomycetota; class Coriobacteriia; order Coriobacteriales; family Coriobacteriaceae; genus Collinsella; species Collinsella sp. HCP28S3_E12. The sequence continues at coordinate 8 of NZ_JBQHTS010000003.1, read as the reverse complement.
GCTCGAGA